>CAZQEW010000007.1:5680-68513 GCA_964591495.1 uncultured Klebsiella sp. | reverse complement strand
ATGACCGCGAAGTCTGGGCATATGCGAAAGCAAATGACTTCACCATCGTGACTCAGGACGCGGACTTCGCCGACCTGTCGCTTCTGCTCGGCCCGCCGCCCAAGGTCATCTGGCCTCGCTGCGGGAACCAGCCGACTCCAGCCATCGAGAAGCGATTGCGTGACAGCCTGGCGGATATTGTGGCCTTGGGGAAAAGCACCACGGCTGGGTGGCTGGAGATTTATTGAGTCCGCCTTACCTCGGCGGCGACTTCAAATCATCCCTGCCAGCTTGCGGCTGACCCAATAGACCGTCAGCAGGAACAGGATGCTCCCGGCCCACCACGGGTCGGCCCAGAGGCGGATGCGGTGCTCCAAGGGCTTCGGCTCGGGCAGCAGGCTGATTTGCTCGATGACCTTCGCGAGGTCGGCGGTCGGGCCGATGGCGCCGCCGGTGAGGGAGGCGAGTTCGCGCAGCACGGTGAAGTTCGCGGGCTGGCCGACTTTTTCGCGCACGGGTTGGGTCACGGTGATTTCGGTTTCGAGCTTGCGACCGGCGGTGTCGGCGGTGAGGAGGATTTTGTGCGGGCCGCCTTGCTTGGGCACGAAGCTGGACTTGAACACGCCCCAGCCGCCGTCGAGCGCGGCGAAGTCGAGCTTCTCCGTGCGGCCGCCGGGCGAAGTGATTTTGCCGTCCACCTTGCCCTTCTCCAGCGGGAAGCCGCTCGCGTCGAGCACGGTGGCCTGGAGGAAGACGGTGTCGCCGGCGTTCGGCGTCTCGGGGCTGAAGGTGAGCCGCACGCCCGCGCGCTCGGCGAGGTGCCGCTGGTGCGACATCCAGCGCACGACCTGGCTCCAGAAGCGGTAATGCCACTTGTCCTCGACGCCGCGCCGCCAGCGCCACGCGCTGTCCGTGCCCATGAAAAGCACCTTGCCGCTGCCCGCCGGGCGCGTGACCAGCAACGGCACGCGGCCCCACGCGTTGCGCATCGAGGCGTGGACGGCGAGCACCTCGCTGCCGGGGCGGCTCTTCTCCACGGCGGCGCTCCAGTAGAAGCCGGGCAGGTTTTTCCAGATGTCGTCGTTGCGGTTTTCGTCGCCGTCGAAGCGCGTGAGCAAGTGGCCTCTGCCGACGCTCGACAGCAGCAGCGGCACCTCGTTCTGCAACGCGACGCCGTCGGGGCGTTTGTCATCGAGCTGCACGGGCATGAGGTCGGCGAGCGGGCCGTTGAGGAAGGACATCTGGCGACCGCGCCGGCCCGGCAGGAAGATGAGGCCGCTGCCCTGTTGCTCGACGAGGCCGCGAATCAGCGCGACATCCGACTCCTTCAACTCGCCTTCGCCCACGCCCACGTCGCCGAGGAAAATCACGTCGTAGCGCTGGAGCTGTTCCTTAGTGCCGGGGAAAGACGAGAGGTAGTTGCGCCCGCCGCCGGGGCCGAGCGACGGATGGAAGAGCACGCAATGCGATTCCACGCCGGGGTCGCGTTCGAGGGCGTTGCGGAGGTAGCGGTATTCCCAGCGCGGCAGCGAATCCACCACGAGCACCTTGAGTGTCTCCGCGCGCACGGCGATGCGGAACTGCTGCGCGTTGTTGTCCGTGAGCGCCTCGTCGGCCTCCGGCGGCAGGCGCAGCGCGACGGTCTGCTCGCCGACGTTGCGCGGCGACCACACGATGGCGTCCTGCAACTGCCCGCCGGCCGGGATGGTGATGTCCTTCTTCACTTCCTCGCCGTCGCCCGCGTCAATGATGAGCTGCGTGTTCACCTCGCGCGGCAGATGGCTCGCGATGCGGAACGGGATGGAAATCTGTTCACCGATGAGGCCGTAGCTCGGCACCGTGGCGCGCTCCAAAACCAAGTCCGGCAACGGCTGCTCCGCGCCCACGCCGACGGCAAAGATGGGCGTGTCCGTCTCGCGGAACCGCGCGGCGGCGAGCAACGGCGGCTTGCCGGCGTTCCAGTCACCGTCCGTCAGCACAAGCACGGCGCGGAGGTTTTTGTGCCGTTGGAGCGACGCCTCCAGCACGGCGCTCAGATCCGTTCCGGCCTCGGCCTGCACGTTGAAATTCGTGTCCGCCGGCGGCGCGGAGAAGTCCTCGACGATGACCTTGCCTGACTTTTCCAGCGGCTTCCAAAAGTTCGTCGCGCGTCGCGCTGCGAGCCACTCGGCGCGCGTGAGGACGTTCGAGCCGCCGCGCACATCGCGCGTGGCCATGCTGCCGGAGGCGTCGAGCAGCACGGCGATTTGCGGCGACTCCTTGCGCTCGATGCGCCGCACCAGCTCGGGCCGGAACAGCGTGAAGACCAGCAGTGTCATGATGACCAGCCGCAGGGACTCCATGAACACCGCCGCCTTGCCCCCGCGCCGCGTGGCGTTCTGCCAGCACAGCCAAGCCGCGCCGCCCCACACGGCGACGCCGAGCAGGATGAGCCAGGGAGATGAGGCGAAGGACCAGGTGGTCATGTGAGAGACATCAGGAAAGCCGCTCTCGCCAATAGCCGGGCCGCCGTCGGTTGTGCATCACGGCTATGATGCGGACATGGAGCCGGGCGTCGTCGAGCAAGTAATAGAGGTGATACGGGAAGCGCTTCAGCCGGAACAGCCGCACTCCATCACCCACGGGCTGAAAGCGAGCTGGCTCGCGCAGGACAGTCTCGATGGCAAGCACGACGGCGTCGCTGAACTCGACGCCGAGTCGCCGTCGCTGCTCCTCATACCACAGGCCGGCTTCCTCAAACTCCTCAAGCGCGCCGGGATGCCAGTCGAACGTCATGCCGCCGCGCGTCTGAGCAGCGTTTCACGGACCCGGTTCAGCCCCTCCGGACCGGGCACGGGTTGCACGCGCCCCGCCTCCAAGTCAGCGATGCGCTGCCGCACAACCTCCATCTGCTCGGCCACGATTTGAGGCGCGGGCGCAACACTCTCAATCAGCCGCTCCGCCAGTGCCACGCGGTTGTCGTCCGAAAGAGTCAGGGCTTCCTCAAAGACCTGCTGGACTGTGGTTGTCATGACAGATTTGTCCGCGAAGCCGGACGCGAAGTCAATTCACCCATCGAACCGTCCGTGCCTTCCCGCTCGCGTTGAACACCCGGCCATGCTAACCAGTCTCGACTACTGAACTCGTTCGCCATGAGCCTGAATCCTCTTCCTCAACTTGCCCTCGCCGCGCTGCTCGCGGTGCCGGCCTTCGCCGCCGATGCGCCGAAGCGCGTGCCCGTGCCCGTTGCCCTCGGCCACGACGAATCGCTGCGACACGAGGTGCAGCGCGCCATTGACCGGGGCATCGCTTGGTTGCTGGCGAATCAAAACTCCAACGGCTGGTGGACCACGCCTGACCACCCTGCCGTCACCGCACTGCCGCTGATCGCGCTCAACGGCGAGCCGTCCGGCCGGTTCCTCCAGCAGCCCACCCCGCAGGTCCGGCGCGGCTACGCGCACCTGCTCGCCAGCGCCAAGCCCGACGGCGGCATCTACGCCACCAACATGGCGAACTACAACACCTCGCTCGCCCTGCTCGCGCTCGTCTCCGCGAACCGCCCCGAATACGACGCCGTCGCGCGCAAGGCCCGCGCGTTCATCGTCGGCACGCAGGTGGACTTCGGGGAGAAGGGCCGCTTGGACACGCCCTTCGATGGCGGGGTCGGCTACGGGAACAAGTATTCGCACTCCGACCTGAACAACACGCTCATGGCCTTGGAGGCGCTCCACCACAGCCGCCGCCTCGTGGCCGATTCGAAGGCGACCGATACGAAGGACCTGGATTGGCAGGCCGCGATCCGCTTTCTCCAGCACTGCCAAAACCTGCCCGGTTCGAATCCGGAGCCATGGGCCTCCGCCGATCCGGCGCACAAGGGCGGTTTCATCTACTATCCGGGCCACAGCATGGCCGGCGGCGTGACCAACTCCCAGACCGGCCGGGTCGCGCTGCGTTCCTACGGCAGCGCCAGCTATGCGGGCCTGCTTAGCTACATCTACGCTGACCTTAAGCGGGACGACACCCGCGTGACCGCCGTGCTGGATTGGCTGCGGGCGAACTACACGCTGGAGGAAAACCCCGGCATGGGGCCGCAAGGCCTTTACTACTACCTGCACCTGCTCACCAAGGGTTTGAGCGCCGCGCAGGTGCGGGAATTGGAGTTGAAGGACGGCCGGAAAGCCGACTGGCGGCGGGAGGTAGCGTTGCGCCTGATGAACCTCCAGAAGCGCGACGGCTGCTGGGAAAACGAGAATGCCCGGTGGTGGGAAAAGGAAACCGCCCTGACCACCAGCTACGCGCTGATCTCGCTGGAGATGATCTGGCGGGACCTCTGACGGCGCATCCGGCGTTCAGTCGCGTTGGATCGTGAACAGCCGGGTGATGTTGTTGGTCCACTTGAGCTGAGACACGTGGCCGTCCACCCAGTTGAGGTTCGCGGAACCCGAGCGGGGGCCCTGTGCCAGACCCAGCCCGGTCGGAACCGGCCGGGTGTATTGGTTACCCATGCTGCTGGTCTCAGTTCCCCCATTGTGCCGGTAGAGCGTCGTGTTAATGCCGACCGGGAAGGTAGCGAGGTTGTCTTGGTAATTCACCGCATTGTAGCCATCGGTGTCCGCGTGGATTTGTGTTTCCACAGGGTCGTCCACTTGGGCGAAGCGGACCTTGGTTCCTGGTTCCTGGGTTAGGTAGCGGTTCTGCCCGTAGCAAATACCCAGGCTGGCAATGAAACCGGCACTGTTTTGCGAGGCAATCGGCTTGAAGCCCGGGCATTCAAACACCTTGCCAGCCCGGCCCGCTGCGAGATCGCCCGCCTTGCCGGCGTAAAAACCCAGCGACCGATACCAGATGTTGGAGTTGCCGATGACTGCGGAAACACCATAAGTGATCGGAGTGAGGTCATCGTAATCTTGGCCATAAAGCATCGAGGCCAGCGCCAGGGTCTTGAGATTGTTTTTGCAAGCGAGGTCGCTGGCTTTGGCTTTCGCCTTGCCCAAGGCAGGCAGCAACATGCCCGCCAAAATGGCGATGATGGCGATGACGACCAACAGTTCGATGAGCGTGAAACCCGCGTGCGTGTTTTTCGGTGGTTTGCTGTGCATGTTTTTGCAGTAGTTACCTAGAGGACACATCTCTCAGTTTGCGCCAGTCGTTCACTGCGGGCTGAGTTGCCATGGCGACGTTCAGCGGGACGTTTGGAACAGCCCCAAACCTTCCTACCTCCTGTAACTTGTATGCCTCGGAATGTCCATCCGCGAAATTTAAGGCGTAGGCTCCCCCGTGCCTTCCAGTAGGCAGGTCCAACCAGGTCCGACCTCCACCCATATCCACGGCGAACCAGGAGTCATTGATGCCACTCTCGTGCTCGTCGATCATCACCCAGATATCCGAAGGTGAAGCCACTGAGAAGTCACCCATCCGCCGGAAAAGCGTGAAACTGGCGTTGTTTCCCAACGGCCCGGCCGCACCGCCCACGCGCAGTTCGGACACCCAACTGTTCATCGAATAGCTGCGATTCTTGGCCACGCCGTTGGTGGAGCGCTTGTCCGCGGGGTCGCGATAAACTTTCGGGGAGTTGACGTAAACGTAGAGCTGGCCGTCTCGGATGGCCTGATCGTTTGTCGAGCTGAGTCCCGGGAGGTAAGGGGTGTAAGGATTGGCGCCAGTGTCCTTTTGGTCTCCCATGCACCAAGCGCTGCGATTGATCGTGTTGGCCAGTGTTGCCGTGCCGGCCGCATTGAGTTGCTGGTAGTGGCCCAGCACGAGGCGGTCATCAAAATCCGGCGCATACATGTTCCACGCCAGCCCAAGCTGCTTTAGGTTGTTGAGGCAGTTGGTGTTCTGGGCCTTCATCTTTGCCTTGCTTAAGGCGGGCAGGAGCATGCCCGCCAAAATGGCGATGATCGCAATCACGACCAGTAGTTCAATCAGGGTAAAACCGACTGCCACCGTTCGTGGGTGGGGAAGCCTCTTGTTCATAAACGACGCAACAATAGGGTCCGCGACGAAACTGGCAAGTCCCGCACACTATTTCACCACGCCTATTGACTCGCGGGTGGGTGGTTTGTATTTTGCGCCCCGCTTTTGGGTTCCAAAGTAGCTCAATGGTAGAGCATCCGGCTGTTAACCGGACGGTTGTTGGTTCGAGTCCAACCTTTGGAGCCATTTTTTCTCCCTCCTCCCTTCAGGCCTCCTGCTGAAGGTTGCCTGCCTTACCGGTCGCCCGCAGATGGTCCGCCAGCCTTTTCCATCCATCGGGTGAGGATTGCCATTGGAAGCGGTCTTGGGCTTGGGCGTTACCTGAGCGGCGCTGCAAGGCATCAACGATTGGCTTCCTGCTCACGAAGTTGCTTTCCCGGCCGGTCTGAAACGAGGACATGATTTCCGCCGAAATGCCGGAGTAAACTTTTCGACTTCACATTCGGTCTAAACTCGGTATCGTGCATTCGCTGAGATACAAACACACCAAGCCATGAAATTTTCCCCCGCATTAATCATCGCCGTCTTCGCCTTCTTGTGGAGTGCGAGCCAGGCTGCGGCGCTGCCCGGGCGCGCAGAGGTCAAAAAAGTGACCGGCAAGGCCACCGTCGCCAAGGGTGGCGGAGCCGCCATCACCCTCGCGGAAGGCATGGTGCTGGGCACCGGCGACACCATTGCCACCGGGGCCAACTCGACCGTGGATCTGAACCTCGGCCTGAACGGCGACGTGCTGCGCGTGGAGCCGGATTCGACTCTGCTGCTGGACCAGTTGGAAGTGGTCAGCACGGGCAATGTGGTCGTCAATACCAAGCTCAACGTCACCAAGGGCGACGTCACTGCCAACGTCATCAACAAACTCTCCAAGGCCTCCAAATATGAGGTCCGCACGCCGGGCGGCGTCGCAGGCATCCGCGGCACCATTTACCGCGCCTCCGTGGGCAGCGGCACGAGCGTCATCCATGGCGCCGTGAGCTGGACTCCGACCGGCGGCGCTTCGGTCAATCTTTATACGGGGCAGGGCATTCTTCCCGGAGCACCTGCTCCCGTCGCCCTCGCACTGGCTTTTTCCTCCACGATCGCCACTTCAGTTTCAGCGTCCACAACCGCCACCATTCCGACGCAGGCTGCCAACACGCTGAACACCATCGCTCAATCCATTGCCACTCAGGCGGCCTACGCGGTCAAGCAGGCCGGCGGCACGGACGCTCAAGCTGCTGCAGCCGCCGCCAGCGCCGCCCAACAAGCGGTCAAACAAGTCGTCGCCGCGATCATGGTCGTCTTCCCCAATGACGCTACCGCTATCAGCATAGCGGCGGCAGCCAACCAAACCATTGTTGCCGCCGCCGCCGTGGGCGCGGCTACAGGCGTCGCCGCCGGCGGTGGCACTGCGGCCGCCGCGGCCGCCGCGGCCCAAACCGCTCTGAACACCGCCGCTCAGGCGACTGGCACCACGGTCAGCACGCAAACCCAAACCGCAATTCTGACGGTTGCCACCACGGCCGCTACCACCACAGCTGCGGCTGTCGCCGGTGGCGGAAATGCGTTGGCTGCGATTACTTCGACGGTGACAACCTCGGCTGCCACTACCACCCAGACCGTGACCACCAGCACGGGCACGGGCGGCGGCGGCGGGGTGACGGTTGTTGCCAACCCGCTCAACGTTTCCACCTCCAACTAAAAGCTCGTTTCCCAGCAAGCCCCGCCTTAACGGCGGGGCTTTTTTTTGCCCGCACGGAATGACGGCTACGATTGCCATCGTCAGTGATCCGCACCATGCGGGAGCCGCCGAGCGGCAACGCGTCGGCTACGAACTGGCCTGTGCGCCCAACTGGGCCGTGCGCCAACTCGTCAGTGCATATCGGGGCTACGTCTGGCTGCGCGACCCGCTGGGCAACGGGCCGTTCCTGGATGCTTTTCTCCGGCGGGCACCCGCTGCCGACTTGGTCATCGCCAACGGTGATTTCAGCGCCGATTCCGCCTTCGTGGGCGTGAGCGATGAGGCGGCTTATGCCAGCGCGGAGGAATGCCTCGGCAAGCTGCGCGCAAAGTTTGGCAGCCGACTGCATGCCACCATCGGCGATCACGAGCTGGGCAAGCAAAGCTTGGTGGGCGGGCATGGCGGGCTTCGGCTTGCGAGCTGGCCGCGCGCAACGGCCGGGCTGGGGCTACGACCGTTTTGGCGGTTCGAGTGGGAGAGGTATGTTTTCCTCGGCGTGACTTCCACGTTGGTTGCGCTGCCCATCTTCGAGCGCGAAATGATCGCCGCCGAACGCGCCGAGTGGGAGGCGTTGCGCGCGGCCCATCTGGAGGAAATCCGCGCGGCGTTTGCCGGCCTGCATCCCCAGCAGCGCGTGCTGCTCTTCTGCCATGACCCGACGGCGCTGCCGTTCCTCGCGCGCATCCCTGAAGTCGCCGACCGGCTCCCGCAGGTGGAGGCCACGGTGATTGGCCACCTGCACTCCGAACTGATCCTCCGCACCAGCCGCGTGCTGTCCGGCATGCCGACGCTGAACTTCCTCGGCGTGAGCGTGCGTCGCATGAGCAAGGCGTTGAACGAAGGCCGGTTGTGGCGTCCGTTCAACGTGAAGTTGTGTCCCTCGCTCACGGGCATCCAACTGTTGAAGGACGGCGGCTGGCTCACGGCGGAACTGGATGCTCATGCTCGGCACCCGGCGAGATTCCGGTTCCACCCGCTGCCGTGGCGGGAAGTTTCGTCCCCGACCGGCTGAGTAATCTTTGCGCGAAACTTTCTCGGCTGGCGCGTTGCAATCGTCCGGTCACTTCCTATGCTGACGACGTTAGGCAACTCCGTGTCGCCCGCCGGCCAAATCCTGAAGCGCCGCGCCACCCGCTCCGTCAGAGAGCGCGTGCCCGCAATCCTTCTCGTGCTGCTCGTCGTCTGGCTCGTGCGGCCGGCCTGCGCTGACGAGCTGTCTGACGCGCGGAAGCTGCTCCAAACCGGCAAGTATTCCGAGGCCATCGCCGCCGCCGAGAAGGGCGCGAAAGAGGAGGAAAGCAGCGAGGACTGGCGCCTCCTGCTCGTGCAGGCGCATATGGCCGTCGGCCAGTTTCAACAGGCGCACACCGCGTTGACCAACGCGCTTTCCCGCTACCCGCATTCGTCCAGCATTCGGCTCCGGCTTGTGGGCCGCGACGTGAAGCTGTTCAACGGCCTGCCCGACGAGGCGAAGGAACTGCTCGATGAAATCAACCGCCTCGCCGGTTCCCGCACCTGGGCTTATCGCGACCCGGCGAATGTCACCGCACTCGGTCGCGCCGCGCTGCTGCTCGGTGCCGACCCAAAGATGGTTCTGGATCGTCTGTTCGAGCCGGTGAAAAAGTCCGCCCCGGACTTGCGGGACATCTACCTCGCCACCGGCCAGCTCGCGCTCGAAAAGGGCGACTTTCCGCTCGCGGCGAAGATTTTTCAGGAGGCGCTCAAGCGCTTCAAGGAGGACGCAGACATGCAGTTCGGCCTCGCGCGGTCGCTGATGAGCGGGTCGCGTCCGCAGGCGCTGCGCGCGCTCGAGCGCGCGATGGAGTTCAACGAGAAGCACGTCCCCTCGCGGCTGCTGCTGGTGGACCATCTCGTGGACGCCGAGGAATACGAGGAGGCGGAGAAGCTCCTCAAGGAAGTCCTCGAAGTGAACGTGAACCAGCCGGAGGCGTGCGCGTATCGCGCGGTTATGGCGCACCTGCGGAACGACCCGGCGAAGGAGAAGCAGTTCCGCGCTGACGCGCTGCGGCACTACACGAACAACCCGGCGGTCGACCAGCTCATCGGGCGCAAGCTCTCGCAGAAGTATCGCTTTGCCGAGGGCGCGGCGTATCAGCGGCTCGCGCTGAAGTTCGACCGCAACCATCTCCCCGCGAAGTTCCAGCTCGCGCAGGATTTGCTGCGGCTCGGCGAGGAGGAGGAAGGTTGGAAACTCGTCGCCGATGTGCACGAGGCCGACGGTTACGACGTCAACGCGTTCAACCTCGTCACGCTGAAGGACACGACCGACAAGTTCGTCGCGCTGACCAACGCGCACTTCGTCGTCCGCATGGACGCGCGCGAGGCGAAGATTTACGGGCCGCGCGTGCTGGCGTTGCTTCAGCGCGCGCACGACACGCTGACGAAGAAATATGGGCTCGCGCTGGAGAAGCGGACCATCGTGGAGATTTATCCGGAGCAGAAGGACTTCGGCGTCCGCACCTTCGGGATGCCTGACAATCCGGGCTTCCTCGGCGTGTGCTTCGGCTGCCTCATCACGGCGAACAGCCCTGCGAGCTCACGCGGCCACGCCTCGAACTGGGAAGCGACGCTCTGGCACGAGTTCTGTCACGTCATCACGCTCACGCTGACAAAAAACAAGATGCCGCGCTGGTTGAGCGAGGGAATTTCGGTTTACGAGGAGCGGCAGGCCAGCCCGGCGTGGGGTCAGGTGATGAACCCGCGCTACCGCGAGATGATTCTCGGCGACGAACTGACGCCGGTGGGCGACTTGAGTAGTGCGTTCCTCACGGCGAAGAGCGACCTGCACCTGCAATTCGCCTATTACGAGTCCTCGCTGGTGGTGCAGTTCCTCATCGAGAAATTTGGCGTGGAGAAGCTGCGGAAAATCCTCGCCGACCTCGCGACGGGCAAGCCCATCAACCAGGCCATCGTCGCGCACACCGCGCCGCTGGAGAAGGTGGAGAAGGATTTCGCAGCCTACGCGAAGGATTTGGCTGAGAAGCTCGCGCCCGGGCTGGATTTCGAGAAACCGAAGGGGATGGCGGGCTTGCCCGGGATGGCTTCGGGCGGCGCGCGTCCCTCTGAGGCCCCGGTGGTCACTCCTGATGGCAAGCCGCTGCTTGACCCGCTCAAGGTGCACCCGAAGAACTTTTACGTGCTCACGCAGTCTGCGAAGAAGCTCATCGCAGAGAAGAAGTTTGCGGAGGCCAAGGCACCATTGCTGAAGCTCATAGAGAATTACCCGACGCACACCGGCGGCGACTCCGCGCTGTGGCTGCTTGCTCAAGTGCAGCGGGAGTTGAAGGAGACTTCGCAGGAGCGCGCCACGCTCACGAAGCTCGCCGCGCTCGACCCGGACGCGGTGGACGCCTACCTCCGCTTGATGGAACTGGCCGCCGCGACGAAGGACTGGCCGGTGGTGGCCGAGAACGCGCGGCGTTACCTCGCCGTGAACCCGCTCGTGCCGCAACCGCACCGTTGGCTCGCGCGGGCGAGCGAGGAGCTGAAGCAGCCGAACGAAGCCATCGCCGCCTACCAGACCGTGCTGCTCCTCGACCCCGCCGATCCGGCCGAAGTCCACTTCCGCCTCGCAAAACTCTTTCACCCGACCGACGCAAAATCCGCGAAGCAGCACATCCTGATGGCCTTGGAAGAAGCCCCCCGCTTCCGCGAGGCGCACGACCTGCTGCTTAAATTGCCTCCAGGAGAGAAACCCGCGCCAACCCAAAAGCCGTGAGCGCGTCAGCCATGAAGCAAATTCTCCAAACGATTGGTTGCCCGCGAATCACGCGAATCAGCGCGAATGGGAAAGCAGTTTCAGCGGCAGGGCGGGCTTCATTCGCGTCCATTCGCGTGATTCGCGGGCAGCCAAATCCTGTTTCCCAACTCTCATGACCTCCCGCGCCAAGCTTCTCGCCGTCCTCGCGCTCGCGTTGGTGAGCGCTGCTGTCTTCGCCCAGTTTCGCGGGCGCTTCCGGGGCGAAGGCAATTTCTCCGGCAGCGGTTATCCCAAGACCGCGCGCGAGGCCGAGCAGCATTCCAACGAGACGCCGATGTGGACCAACGCCCCGGCGTTCAAGAAGGACACGTTCACCTTCTGCCGCATCCGCTACAGCAGTTGGAGCGGCGGGCGCAGTCGCGGCGGCTGGAGCACGGATTTCCCCGACGCCGACCTTAACCTTTCCTACCGGCTCCAGCAGATGACCTCGCTGAAGGTGGACCCGCTCGGGCGCCTGCTGGAAATCGAGGACCCGGACCTCTTCAACTACCCCTGGATCTACATGGTGGAGGTGGGCGCGCTGCGGTTCAAAGACGAGGAGGTGCCCATCCTGCGGAAGTATCTGCTCAACGGCGGCTTTCTCATGGTGGACGATTTCTGGGGCGAGGCCGAGCTGGCGAACTTTATCCGCGAGATCAAGCGCGTCTTCCCCGAGCGCGACGCCATCGAGCTGGAGATGGACCATCCCATTTTCCACACGGTTTTCCCCATCACGCGCACGAAAAACGAAATGCAATGCCCCAACGTCGGCACCGGCACCTGGAGTCAGCAGACGGGCATCACCTGGGAACGTGAGGACGCACGCGACGTCCATTTCAAGGGCATCTTCGACGACAAGGGCCGCATGATGGTCTTCATCGCCCACAACACCGACAACGGCGACGGCTGGGAACGTGAAGGCGAGAACGAGTATTACTTCAAGGAGTTCTCCGAGAAGCGCGCCTACCCGCTCGGCATCAACGTGATTTTTTACGCAATGACTCACTGACAAGGGACATCAATGGAAAACGCACCAACGCCTCCGCCGGTTCCTGCCGAAATCAACGATGCTGCCGCATCCACTACGGAGACTGCCGCCCCGCCGCCGCTTCCCGAGCCCACCGAGCAGCAAGTCGTCGAGCAGCTCCTCGCCGCGCGCGGGAAGATTTATTCCGAGTTGGGCAAGGTGATCGTGGGCCAGCGCGACGTGATTGAGCAGATTCTCCTCGCGCTTCTCTCCGGCGGACACTGCCTCATTACCGGCGCGCCGGGCCTCGCGAAGACACTGCTCGTGAAATCCATCGCGCAGATTTTCCACCTCAAGTTCTCGCGCGTGCAGTTCACGCCTGACCTCATGCCCGCCGACATCACCGGCACGGAAATTCTCCAGTCCGACGCCGACGGGCGGCAGATGCGCTTCGTGAAGGGCCCCATCTTCGCGAACATGGTGCTCGCCGACGAAATCAACCGCACGCCGCCCAAGACCCAGGCCGCGTTGCTCGAAGCGATGCAGGAGCATCAAGTCACCGCCGCCGGCTACCGCCACGCTTTGCCCGAGCCGTTCTTCGTGCTCGCCACGCAGAACCCCATCGAGATGGAAGGCACTTATCCGCTGCCCGAGGCGCAGCTCGACCGCTTCATGTTCAACGTCGTGATTGATTACCTGCCGGAGAGCGACGAGGTCGCCGTCATCCAGCAAACCACCGCGAACGTGAAGCCGGTCATCGAGCAGCTCTTCTACGGCGCGGACGTGCTGCGCTTCCACGAAGTTGTCCGCAAGGTGCCCATCGCGGAGGAAGTCGTCCGTTACGCTGTGCGCCTCGCCGCCGCGTCGCGTCCGAAGCAGAAAGGCTCGCCTGACTTTGTCAACGATTGGGTGAGCTGGGGTGCCGGCACGCGCGCGGCGCAGTTCCTCGTGCTCGGCGGCAAGACCCGTGCGCTGCTCGCCGGTCGCGCCCACGTCACGCGCGAGGACATCGAAGCCCTCGCCGCGCCCGTCCTCCGCCACCGCATCCTCATCAACTACCGCGCCGAGGCCGACGGCGTCACGGTGGACAAGGTCATCGCGAAGCTCGTCGAGCATGTGCGGGCTTCGACTCCGCAATGATTTCTCCCGCCGACCAAGCCAGCCGCGCGCAGGGCGAGTTGATTGACCCGCAGGCGCTCATGGCCATCCGCAGTCTGGAGATGCGGGCGCGCGTTGTGGTCGAGGGCTTTTGGAGCGGCATTCATCGCAGCCCGTATCACGGCTTTAGCGTCGAGTTCACCGAGTATCGCCAATACACGCCCGGCGACGACCCGCGCTATCTCGATTGGAAACTCTTCGCCCGGAGCGACCGCTACTTCATCAAGAAGTTCGAGGACGAAACCAACCTCCGCTGCCACCTCCTCGCTGACAACAGTCGCTCGATGAACTTCGGCTCGCGCGGCATCACAAAGGCCGCCTACGCGAATACCCTCGCCGCCACGCTCGCCTTCTTCCTCCACCAGCAGGGCGACGCCATCGGCCTGCTGACCTTCGACGACCAAATCCGCGAGTATCTCCCCGCCCGCCACCGCCCCGGCCACTTGCGCCACCTCATGCTTGCGCTGGAGAAGCCCCCCGGCGGCGCCGCCACCGACCTCGCCGCCCCGCTCAGGCGCATCGTGGAAATCGTCCGCAAACGCGGCCTCATGGTGCTGCTTACCGACCTGCTCGCGCCCATCGAGACTTTGGAGAAAAATCTCGCCACGCTCACCGCCAGCGGCCACGAAGTCGTCGTCTTCCAGATTCTCGACCCGGCGGAGCTCGCCTTCGACTTCACCAAGGCCGCGCTCTTCCGCGACCTCGAATCCGGCCGCCAGCTCTACATTGACCCCGACGCCGTCCGCGCCGAATACAAGCGCCGCTTCGATGCCCACTGCGCTGCCGTAGAAGTCATCTGCGCCAAGCTCGGCATCGCTCTCCGCCGCCTCACTACCGACCAACCGCTGGAACTCGCGCTCTTCGACTTCCTCCGCGAGCGGATGAACAAGGGCAAGCTCGTGAAACGCAACGCCGCATGAGCTTCCTCACGCCTCTCTTCCTCATCGGCGCGCTCTCGGTCGCGCTGCCGGTCATTTTCCACCTCATCCGGCAGACCTCGAAGGAGCAGACCGAGTTCAGTTCTCTGATGTTCCTGCTGCCGGTGCCGCCGCGTGTGACCAAGCGCAGCCGGCTGGAGCACATTCTTCTCCTCCTGCTGCGCGCCGCCGTGCTGTGCCTGCTCGCACTCGCCTTCGCGCGGCCATTCCTCCCCAAGGCGGACACCACCGACCTGCCCGTTGGCCCGGGCAAGCGCATCGTCGTCCTCGTGGACACCAGCGCCAGCATGAGGCGCGATGGCCTTTGGGCGGACGCCCGTGCGAAGGCCGACGCCGTGCTCCGCGCTGCTGCGCCGGAAGACACCGTCGCGCTATTCACCTTCGACCGCGAGGTGCGCCGGCTCGTAACCTTCGAGCAATGGACGGCCGCCGCCGGTGGCCAGCGCGCGGAACTCGCCGTGGAAGGCCTCAAGAAAATTTCTCCCGGCTGGAACGGCACGCAGTTGGGCCACGCGCTCGTCGCCGCTGCGACCGCGTTGGAGGACGCCCGCAGCGGCAACGCCCAACAGCCCGCGCGCGGCCCGCGGCAGGTCGTGCTCATCAGCGACCTTGCGGAAGGCAGCCGGCTGGATGCGCTCCAAGCCTACGAGTGGCCCAAAGGCACCGAACTCATAGTCGAGCCGCTGAAGGCCAAGAAGCCCACCAATGCTGGCCTCCAGCTCATCGCCGACACCGACGAGAACGGGAAGAAGCCCGGCGAAGCGCTCGCCCGCGTCCGCGTGAGTAACTCGTCCGACGCCAAGCGCGAGCAGTTCCAAGTCGGCTGGTCGGACGGCAAGGAGTTCGTCGGCAAGCCGCAGGACATCTACGTGCCGCCGGGCCAGAGCCGAGTCGTCGCGCTCACCGCGCCGCCAATGGGTGCCATCGCCGAGCGCGTGTTGTTGCGCGGCGACGACGAGACATTCGACAACTCGCTCGCGCTCATCCTGCCCGAGGCCGCGCGCGTAGGCGTGCTTTACCTCGGCAGCGAGTCGGCCACCGACACCGCCGAGCCGCTTTACTTCCTCGAACGCGCCTTCCCGCCCACGCGTCGCCAGGTTGTGCAAGTCCTCCCGCGCACACCGGCCGCGCAGCTTTTCCCGACGGACACCGAAGCTCCGCTGGTCATCGTCACCGACGCCTTGCCCGATGAGCGCACCGCCGCCGTCCGCCGCCTGCTGACCGAGGGCAAGACCGTTCTCCTCTCGCTCAAGAACCGTAACGTCGCGCGCACGCTGGCGGGCTTGCTCGGCAAGGAAACTGTCTCCGCCGACGAGGCGAAGGTGCCGTCCTACGCGCTGCTGGCGGAGATTGATTTCCAGCACCCGCTCTTCGCGCCGTTCGCCGACCCGCGCTTCAGCGACTTCACCAAGATTCACTTCTGGAAGTATCGCCGGCTCGACGCGACGCAGTTCCCCGGAGCGCGCGTCGTCGCGAAGTTCGACACGGGCGACCCCGCGCTGCTGCAAGTGCCCGTTGTCAAAGGCACGCTCTACGTCCTCGCGACCGGCTGGCAGCCCGGCGACAGCCAGCTCGCGCTCTCGTCGAAGTTTCTGCCGCTGCTGTTCTCGCTGCTGGAGCAGGCCGGCGGTCTCCGTCCGCAAACTACCCAGCACACCGTAGGCGACACCGTCCCGCTCGCCGCCACGAACGCCGCCGTGCGCGTGACCCGGCCCGACGGCACGAGCCTCACGCTCGGCGCGGGCACCGCCGCCAACATCCAGACCGACCAGCCCGGCATCTACACCGCCGTCAGCGGCGCGTTGACCCAACGCTTCGCCGTGAACCTCGACCCCGTGGAGAGCAAGACCGCGCCGCTGCCAGTCGAAGAACTGGAACACCTCGGCCTGCCCGTGACGCGCGCGGATGGCAAGTCACTGGCGCAAGTCACCGAAGCCAAACGCCAGCTCGCGAACGCGGAGCTGGAAGGCCGGCAGAAGCTGTGGCGCTGGTTGATTGCGGGTGCGCTAGTGTTCGTGACGATGGAAACGCTGCTGGCCGGTTGGCTGGCGAAGCGGCCGGTTGCCGAACCGGCGACTTGAGTTTGTGAGCACGCGCGCACGTAACGAGAAGCGTTTCGGTCAGTGGGTGGAGCTTCCCGGAGGCGGGCGGCGCTACACCTTCAAAGTCGCGGGGCGGCAGGGCTGGAGCGCGCGTTACTTGAAGGAAGTGGACGCTGCGGAAGCGACGGTGCGGTTCTGGCAGGAAATCTACGACGAGCAGGGCCGGCTCGTCGAAGTGCACGAGAAATATCCGGTGGATAAGGGCCATCAGAAAGCGTAGAAATGACCATGACCATCCGCAGACAAGACGTAGCCGACAAGCTAGCCGACTATCTTCATCACCGGCTCTCGCTGGCGGACCTTGTGGACTGGGCGGAGTCCGTCATGCTGGATGGCGACCTCGACGAACGCGACCTGCCCGTGGTGCGCCAAGTCGTGGCTCGCATCGGGTTGGCTGATGTTCGTGCGTTCGGGCTCACGTGGGAAGACTGTGAGGAGATTTTGCACCAGCTTGGCTATGCGGCGCGCGTCGAAGTGGTCACGGCATGATTGCCCCCCTCCTCAATGAGCACTTGGAGCCGGTCGCGCGTCGCTACCGCCGGTTGCAGCTTTGGCGCGGGCTCGCGGTTTGCTGGGCGCTCGCGGGGTTGCTCGGCGTGACGCTCGGGGCGTTTGGCGTGGATTATCGCGTCGCGGTGCCGCTCGTCGGGCTGATTGCTTTTGGTTCGGCAATGTGGCTTGGGTTCGCCTGCCTCGCGGCGAAGCCCGACCCGCATTGGCTCGCGCAGCAAATCGAGCTGCAACATCCTGAGTTGAAAACCGCCCTGCTCGCCGCCTTGGAGCAGAAGCCCGGTGCGGATGGCCAGTTCAGCTTTCTCCAGCAGCGCGTCATCGCGGAGGCGGTTGTGCATGGGCGGAACCTCGGTTGGGCCGATGCCTTTCCCGCACGCAAGCTCGCGCTCGCGCACGTCGCGCATCTCGGGGCGTTCGCGTTTTTCGTCGCGGCGCTGATTGGGTTGCGAACCAACAGCATTGCGGCCGTGGAGCAGCGCGCTGCGGCGAAGGCGGTTTTGGACAGCGTCTCCGTCACGCCCGGCGACACGCAGGTCGAGCGCGGCAACAGCCTCGTGGTGCTGGCGAAGTTCGAAGGCAAGCTCCCGCCCGGCGCGACGCTCGTCCTCGGCGCGGGCACGAACGTGACGCGTTCCATCGCGCTCACCAAGGCGCTCGACGACCCGGTCTTCGGCGGCACGGTGCCGGAGGTGAACGAGGATTTCAGTTATCGCGTCGAGTTCGCCGGGCAGCGCACGAAGGAGTTTTCGGTGAAGGTCTTCGAGCATCCGAAGCTGGAGCGTGCGGACGCGAAGATTCAGTTCCCCGCCTACACGCAGTTGCCGGAGAAGACCATCGAGGACACGCGCCGCGTCAGCGCGGTGGAAGGCTCGCAGCTCAACTACACGCTCCAGCTCAACAAGCCGGTGAAGTCCGCGCGCCTCGTGCCGCGCAAGAAGGACGGCGGCGAGCCGATCACGCTTGCGGCGGACGACACTAAGCCATTCGTCACGCTTGCGAACTTCCCGCTCGTGGCCAGCGCGACTTACAACCTCGAACTCGTGGACGCCGACGGTCGCTCGAACAAGGTGTCGGCGCAGTTTGTCTTCGACGCGCTGCGGAACCGCGCGCCGGACCTCAAGCTGCTCTCGCCGCGCGGCGACCAACGGGTGTCGGCGTTGCAGGAGATTCGCTTCGAGGCGGAGGCTTGGGATGACTTCGGCCTGCGCGGATACGGCATCGCATATTCGCTCGGGGGCGCGGAGCCGACGCTGCTCCAGCTCGGCGAGGGCGTGCCTGCGAAGGAGAAGCGGTCGTTCAGTCATCTGCTGCGGCTGGAGGAACTTGGCGCGGCGCCCGACCAGCTCGTGGCGTGGTTTGTGTGGGCAGATGACATCGGGCCGGATGGCGAGCCACGTCGCACCGCGAGCGACATTTTTTTCGCCGAAGTGCGGCCCTTCGAGGAAATCTTCCGTCAGGGCGACGGTGGCGAAAGCGAAGGCGACCCGCCGCCCGGTGCCCAGCAAAACGCTGCGCAGCAGATGGGCAAGCTCGCGGAGTTGCAGAAGGAAATCATCAACGCGACGTGGAAGCTGCGGCGGCAGTCGCCGGTGGCGGGACTGGGGGATTTGAAGAGTTTGTTTCCGGGTCCGAATCGACCAACATTAAAATCAACGGGGACAAACGCGGTGCCTCGGAAAACCCTCTTTTAGTGAAAGCCCCAAATCCCAAGCTCCAAGCTCCAGAGAAGTTCCAAGCGCCGATTGGGGGGGACGGGGCGCTGGTTTTGCGCGACAGCGTCTTGGACTGCGGCGGTCCCCCGCCGCTTTTGAGCGCGTCCGAAAAGCGCCAGAGGAGTGGCGCACTCCAAAACCTCGCGGAAATCCGAACGGCGCACCGCACCCGTTGCGCCGGACCTTCCGCGTCTTCTTCACTGAACCTAATTTCCCTCCCGCATCCGCCCACCGCCCGCACCTGCACGCCATGAAAACTTCACGCGCCAAGCCCGGTTCCGCTGTGTTGTCCGCCGCCTGCCTCGCGGTCGTGGGCGGCGTGTTGCTCGCGCCGCCGTTCATCCTCGCGCAGCAGCGGCCGGCTGCCGCGTCCGCCAAGGCCGCGCCGAAGCTCTCCGGCAACTTCGCCAGCGACACCGGCGTGCTCGTCCAGTCGCAAGAAAGGGCGATCGAAATGGCGAAGGAACTCGCCGAGAAGGCTGACAGCCCCCGCGCACAGGCTGCGATGACCGAAGTGCTCAAGCAGATGGAGCGCGCGCTCACGATGCTCAACGAGGCGAAGGCCGACCCGAAAAAGCTCGAGGCCGCGGTCGCCGCGCAGCAGTCGTCGTATCAGGCGCTGCTGAAGCTGGCGGAGCGCGAGTTCAAGGTGAACGAGAAGAAGAGCAGCAAGCAGGGCAAGGGCGGCGAGCAGGGGCGGCAGGGGCAGCTCGACCAGCTCGAACTCAAGATGACGAAGAACCGTTACGAGGAGCAGAAGCAAGCCAAGGCCGAGCCGCAGCAGTCGCCGGAGCAGAAGGAGAATTTGCAATTCATGAGCCGGTTGCGCGAGCTGGCGCAGCGCCAGGGCGACTTGAACGAGCGGTTGAAGGAGTTGCAGACCGCCTTGCAGGAGGCCAAGACCGAGCCGGAGAAAGAGGAGATTCGCCGGCAGCTGAAACGCCTGCGCGAGGAGCAGCAGCAGATGCTCGCCGAGTTGGACGAGCTGAAACAGCGCGCTGAGAAGCCCGAGAACCAGCAGCGCATGGCCGAGCTGAAGGACAAGCTGGAGCAGACGCGCGAGGCCGCGCAGAAGGCCGGCGAGCAGATGGAGAAAGGCAACGTCTCGCAGGCGTTGGCGAGCGGCACGCGGGCCGAGCGCGACATGAAGGCGATGCGCGAGGACTTGCGGAAGAAGAACGCGAACCAGTTCGCCGAGGACATGCAGCAGCTCCGCCAGGAAGCGCGCGAGCTGGCGCAGAAGCAGGAGGAGCTGGGCAAGCAGTTGACCGCCGCGCCGGCGCAGAACAAGAAAAAGTCGCTGTCGGAGCCGGATGCGAAGTCGGAGCTGCCGCAGGATTTGGCCGCACAGAACCAGCGGCTGGCGAATCTCTTGGACCGCGCGACGCAAATCGCCGAGCAGTCGGAGAACGCGGAGCCGTTGCTGCATCGGCAGCTTTACGACGCCATCCGCAAGCAGGCTCAGAGCGAGGCGCAGAACTTGAAGGAGACGAAGAACGAACTGACGCGGCGCGGCATGATGACGCGCGGGCTTTACGAGATGCTGGAGAAGGCGTCGGAGCAGGGCGGCACGAAGTCGCTCGATGTGGCCTCGGAGCTGGCGAAGAACGGGATGAACGTGCCGGCGGCGGGCGTGGAGCAGCGCGCGCGGCAGGGCATCGAGGAATTGCGGAAGGGCGTGGAGCGTGCTGCCGAGAGCGTGCTGGGCGACGAGACGGAGTCGCTCAAGCAGGCCGCCAAGACGCTCGCCCAGCTCACACGTCAGCTCGAAAACGAAATCACGCGCGGCGAGGGCAAGGACGGCAAACAAGGCGAGCCGCAGGACGGCAACCAGCCCGGCGGACAGAAGGGCAAGCAAGGTCAGCAGGCCAAGCAGCCGGGCAAACAGGGCGACGGGAAGTCCGGGCAGAATTCCAAGGGCGCCAAACAAGGCGAAGCTCAAGCCGGCGCGGAGCCGGGCGATGGGAACGAACCTGGCGAGAAGGGCGGCAAGCAAGGCTCCAAGTCCAGTCAGGATGGAAAGCAAGGCGACGGGAAGGAGGGTTCCAAATCCGGCCAAGGCGGCAAACAAGGCGACGGCAAAGAGGCTGGCAAGTCCGGTCAGGGCGGCCAGCAGCCCGGCGACAAGGAAGGCAAAGATGGCAAGGGCGGCAAAGGTGGCCAGCCGGGCCAGAAGCAAGGCGAGCAACCCGGTGAAGGTCAGGGCAAGGGCGGCGGTTCCGGCCAGCAGCCCGGCGGTGAATCGCCCAGCCAGCCCGACGGCAAGCAAGCCAACGCCGGCCAGCGCGGGGCCAAGGACGGTTCACCGAATGGCAATCAGCGCGGCGGCACGAACCAACGCGGCGGCGACCGCGGCGGCTTCGAAGGCATCCTTCCGGCGGGCGTCATTGCCGAGCGCGGCGGCGAGCAGGCCGGGCCCATCACGAGCGAGCGGGGCTTCGCGGAGTTTAGCGACCGGCTGCGCGACGTGGAGGAGATGGTGGACTCGGCGGAGTTGCGGAACCAGTTGCAGACCGCGCGCGAGCGCCTGCGCAACGAGCGGCTGGAGTTCAAGCGCGATGGCCTCAAGCCGACGGAGTGGAATCTGGTGCGGATGCAGGTGATGAAGCCGCTGGTGGAGGTGCGGCAGCGATTGGAGGAGGAATTGGCCAAGCGCGACAACCGCGAGGCGATGGTGCCGATTGACCGTGACCCGGTGCCCGGCCGCTTCTCGGAGCTGGTGCGGAAGTATTACGAGAACCTCGGCAAGGACGGCGCGGAGGCGGGCGTTGCGCCGAAGGTTTCACCCAAGTAGTTTCGATTTATGAGCACACTCACGGAAATCAAGGCGGCAGCCGAACAAGTGTCTGCTGAAGACCGCTACGAACTGCTGCACTGGCTGGCCGGCTCCGAGGAGATGCGGCGGCGGGAATTGGAAGAGTTACGCCAGGCGATCGCCATCGGCGTCCAGCAGGCAGACCGGAGCGAGCTGGCTCCGCTGGACATCGGGGAAATCAAGGCCGAAGGCCGGCGCCGGCTAGGAATCAAGGCCTGATGCATGGCGAGGTTTTACGCACGCCCGCAGCCCGACTGGACCTCTGTGACATCTGGGGATACATCGCGGAGGACAATGTCACGGCGGCTGACCGTATGTTGGATGAGATTGACGCCCAGTGCAAATTCCTCGCCCGAACGCCGGAACTCGGGCGCTTGCGTGAGGACATTTCTCCCCGTCTCCGAAGCTGGGTCGTGGGCAACTACGTGATATTCTACCGTTCCAAACCCAACGGCATCGAGGTCATGCGCGTGCTTCACGGGCGACGCAATTTTCCCGCATTGTTTGGCGTATGACCCTCGCTTTCCTCATCTTTTCCGGCCGCGACTGGCTGGTGCCGGTGCTGGTGCTGGCGGGCGTCGGCGCGTTGGCGTTGGCGTGGGGTTACGCGCGGGCAGAGGCAGACCGGGGGCTTCGCGCCGCATGCGCGCTGCTCAAGGTGCTCGGCTTCACCGCGCTGGCGCTGTGCCTGTTGGAGCCGCTGTGGACGGGCCAACGCGCCAAGCCGGGCGCAAACTTGCTCGCCGTCGTCGCGGATAACAGCCAGGGCCTGCAAATCCACGACAGGGGCAACGCGCAGAGCCGCGGCGAGTTCCTGCGCGACGCACTCGCGGGCAAGGGCGCGGACTGGCTCACCAAGCTGCGCGAAAACTTCGAGGTGCGTGGCTATGTCTTTGACTCGCGGCTCCAGCCCAGCACGGATTTTGCGGAACTCAACTTCGACGGGCGCGCTTCCGCCATCGGCAGCGCACTTACCACGTTGAAGGAACGGTTCGGCAATCGTCCTGCCGCTGGTGTTGTGCTGCTTACCGACGGCAACGCCACGGACATCGCAGGCGAGCTGCCGGACTTGAAGGGCTTGCCGCCCGTTTATCCCGTTGTCATCGGACGCGAGGACGCGGACCGCGACATCGCGCTCGCAAACGTCGCGGTCACGCAGACCAGCTTCGAGGACGCGCCCGTGACGATTCAGGCGGACGCCGTCGCCAGCGGTTACGTGGACGCGGATGTGAAGGCCGAGCTGCTCGACCCCGCCGGCAAAGTCGTCGGCCAGCAGACCGTGCGCGTGAAGCGCGACGGCGAGACGCTGGCGTTCCGCTTCCAGCTCAAGCCCGAGAAGCGCGGCGTGTCCTTCTACCGCGTGCGCGTCGGTGCGCAGGGCGAAGGCGGGCAATTTGCCGACGCAAAGACTTCCGCTGAGGCCACGCTGGCGAACAACACGCGCGTAGTTGCGGTGGACCGGGGACGTGGGCCGTTCCGTATCCTCTACGTCAGCGGCCGGCCGAACTGGGAGTTCAAGTTCCTCAGCCGTGCGCTGACGGAAGACGACCAAGTCGAGTTGCTTGGCCTCATCCGCATCGCAAAGCGCGAGCCGAAGTTCGACTTTCGCGGGCGCGCCGGCGAGTCGAGCAACCCGCTCTTCCGGGGCTTCGGCAACCAGTCGAAGGAAGAAATTCAACGCTACGACCAACCGGTGCTCATCCGCCTGAACACGAAGGACCCGGAGGAGCTGGCGAAGGGGTTCCCGACTACGGCGGAGGAGTTGTTCAGCTACCACGCGCTCATCGTGGATGACTTGGAGGCGGAGTTTTTCTCGGCTGACCAACAGTCGCTCGTGCAGAAGTTCGTGGCGGAACGGGGCGGCGGCTTTCTGATGCTGGGCGGCGCCGAGAGTTTTCACGAGGGCGGCTACCTCCGCACCCCCATCGGCGGGATGCTGCCGGTCTATCTCGACCGCACGCCGGAAGAATCGCCGCGCGAAAATCTCCGGCTCGGCCTCACGCGCGAAGGCTGGCTGCAATCGTGGGCGCGCTTGCGGCCGACGGAGAACGAGGAGAAGGCCCGCCTCGCTGCGATGCCGGGCTTCGACTTGCTCAACGAAGTGCGCGACCTCAAGCCCGGCGCGAGCGGCATCGCCACCGTGACCGACGCCAACGGGCGAGCGCTGCCGGCGGTGGCGGTGCAGCGCTATGGCCACGGGCGGTCGGCGGTCGTGACCATCGGCGACGTGTGGCGCTGGGGCTTCCGCGACCCCGAGTTGTTCGAGGACATGGCCAAGTCATGGCGGCAGCTCACGCGCTGGCTCGTCGCCGACGTGCCGAACAAAGTGGATTTGCAGGCGCAGCCGAAGAAGGCCGACCCGAACCAAGCCGTCGAGCTGCGTGTGCGCGTGCGGGATGCGAAATTCCTGCCGCTCGACAACGCGACGGTGATGCTCCACGTGCAGCCCGTGCTCGTCGGAGTGAGCAACGCGCCCGCCATCCGCCTGCCCGCCGAGCCCTCTACGACCGAGCCGGGCCTTTACACCGCGACCTTCATCCCGCGCGAGACCGGCGGCTACCACGTCGAGGCGACGGCGACGAACAACGTCGGGGCCGAGGCCGGCCGCGCCGTGGCGGGCTGGACGACAGACCTGGCGGCGGAGGAATTCCGTTCGCTGAAGCCGAACCGCGCCTTGCTCGAAACCATCGCGAAGCGGACTGGTGGCGAAGTCGTGGACATGGGTGCGCTCGGCGCTTTCGCGAGCCGCTTGCCGACCTTGAAAGCGCCCGTGACCGAGGCGTGGACCATGCCGCTGTGGCACCAGCCGCTGGTGTTTGGCTTCGCGCTGCTGTGCTTCATTGCGGAGTGGGGGCTGCGGAGAATGAGGGGGTTGCCGTGAAACATTGGCTGTGCGCTTTAATGACCGGGGCCATGCTCATCCAGGCGGAAGTGGCCGACAAACCCACTGTCTTCCTCCTCGTTGGGGCAGCGGGCGAAGAAGAATTTGGGAAGCACTTCGCCGAGGCGGCGGGCAAGTGGGAAAAGGTCGTGTCCGCCGCACAGGCGAAGCTCGTGGCCATCGGCACAAAGCCGGCGCAGACCAACGACCTCGCGCAATTCCACGCAGCGCTCGAGGCGGAGCCCAAATCCGGCCCGGGTGAAGTCTGGTTCGTCCTGCTCGGCCACGGCACCTTCGACAACAAGGAAGCCAAGTTCAACCTGCGCGGCCCCGACCTCGCAGCGGATGATTTCGGGGCACGGCTGAAGGCGTTTCAGCGGCCCATTGCCGTAGTGAATGGTGCGTCCGCCAGCGGGCCGTTCATCAACAAACTTTCCGTGCCGGGCCGCGTCATCGTCACGGCCACGCGCAGTGGGCAGGAGGTGAACTTCGCCCGGTTCGGCGGACACTTCGCCACCGCCATCGGCAGTCTGGAAGCGGACCTCGACAAGGACGGGCAGACCTCGCTGTTGGAGGCGTATCTCTTCGCCGCCAGCCGGGTCATGGAGTTTTACGAGACCGAGGGCCGGCTCGCGACGGAGCATCCGTTGCTCGACGACAACGGCGACGGTCTCGGCACGCCACCGGATTGGTTCCGGGGCGTGCGCGCGGTGAAGAAAGCCAAGGACGGCGCAACCGTGGACGGCCTGCGCGCGCACCAGTTCGTCCTCGTGCGGAGCGAACAGGAGAAGCGGCTTCCGCCTGCCGTGCGCGCCAAGCGGGATGAGTTGGAACTGGCCATCGGAAAACTGCGAGACCGGAAGACGGAAATGCCGGAGCCGGAGTATTACGCGAAGCTAGAGCCGCTGCTGCTCGACCTGGCGAAGCTGTATCAATCAGCGAAGTGAGGCTTGCTTGGCCGATTGGCTGTCAGAATCTGAACGGCCTCGCTACGCCAGCACTTCCCGGATGACGTGCCCATGCACGTCCGTCAGCCGGAAATCGCGCCCGCCAAAGCGGTGGGTGAGGCGCTCATGGTCCATTCCCAGCAGGTGCAGCATGGTCGCGTAGAGGTCGTAAATCTCGCACTTGTCCTCGACGGCAAAGTAGCCCAGCTCGTCCGTCGCGCCGAAGGCCGTGCCACCCCGCACGCCGCCGCCCGCCAGCCAAAGACTGAAGCCGAAGGGGTTGTGATCGCGCCCGTCGCTGCCCTGCGAGAAGGGCGTGCGCCCAAACTCGCCGCTGAAGAGCACAAGCGTGTCGTCGAGCAGGCCGCGGGCCTTGAGGTCGGTGAGCAATCCCGCGAGGCCGGTGTCCACCTGATGCGCCATCGCGCCGTGGCCTTCCTTGATCTTGCCGTGCTGGTCCCACGGGTTCGGCGCGTTGCCTGCCCCGATGCCTTCGTTGAGGCAGCTCAGTTCCACGAAGCGCACGCCGCGCTCGATGAGCCGCCGCGCGACGAGGCATTGCCGCCCGTAGCTGGCGCATTGCCTGTGAGGGGAGTCGAGGCCGTAAAGCTTCTTCGTGGCTTCGCTTTCGCCGCTGATGTCGCACAGCTCCGGCACGGCAGACTGCATCCGGTAAGCCGTCTCGTAGTTGCGGATCGCGCCTTCAATCGCCGCCTCGCCGGTCGCCTGGGCAAAGGGCGTGTCCAGCGCGCGGATGAAGTTCAGTCGCTGGCGCTGCGTGGCGTCGCTCTCGCGCGGCTGGATGTTCGGGAGCGCTGGCTGCTCGTCCACGCGGATGATGCTGGCCTGATGCTGTGCGGGCAGGTAGCCGTTGCTGAAGAGGCCCACGCCGCCGTGCGGGGCCACCGCGCCGCCGCTCTGGAGCACGACGAAGCCGGGCAGATTCTCGTTTTCTACGCCGAGGCCGTAGCTCATCCAGGCCCCCGCGCTGGGATGACCCATGAAGGGAAAGCCGGTGTGGAAGAAGTAATTGCCCTGCGCGTGCTCGTTGACCTTGCTGGTCATGCTACGGATGACCGCGAGGTCGTCGGCGAGCGCGGCGAGTCGGGGAAACAGATCGGTCATCACGAGGCCGCTCTGGCCGCGTGGCTTCGCCTCCCACGGACTGGCCATGAGGTTGCCGTTGTTGTTGAACACCGTCGGGCGCACCGGCACGGGCATCGGCTGGCCGTGGCGCTTGGTCAGTTCGGGTTTCGGGTCGAACGAATCCACGTGCGACACCCCGCCGCTCATGTAGGCAAAGATGACGCGCTTGGCCCGCGGTGCGAAGTGCGGTTGTCCCGGCGGCAGGCCCGCGCCAAACGCGCGGCCGTGCATCAGACCCGCCAGCGCGAGCGAGCCGAAGCCGAGCGACGTGCGTTGGAGCATCGCGCGGCGGGAGAGCTGACGTTGGTTCAGCGGCTGCAAGTTCATTTGCTATCTCCTTTGACGGCGGCTTTCGCAAGCGATTCTTCCGACCGGCGCAGCAAATCCTCGACCCACTCCGTTCCATTCGGGCGCACGCCGTGGCCGGTGAACACGACGGCGGGCTTCCACGCGAGCAGCTTGTCCCGGATGGCTTGGATGACCGGTCGGGCCTTCGCCGCGTCGCCCCAGCAGCGGTGGACGATGTCGCTCTCGCGCTCGAAGCCGAGGTCGCCGGTGAAGGCCACGCGCTTGCCGCCCAAATCCGTCATGTAAACCGTCAGGTCGAAGCTGTGCCCGGGCACGAACAGCGCGCGGAACTTCTGGCCGGAGACGGTGAACTCCGTCTCGTCACCCACGCGCGTAAGCGGCAGCGGCACGTCCAGCGGACGCGGCGGGAAGATGCCGTAGTCCGTGAGCATCGGCATGAGCCACGTCAGCGTGAGCGCGGCGGACTTCGGCCCGACAATCTTCGCGCCCGCCGCGCGCCAGAGATACGCGCCGCCGCAATGGTCGCCGTGCGAATGCGTGTGCAGGACATGCGTCACGCGTTCGATGCCGAGCGCCTTCAGCCGCGCCTGCGACAGTGCGAAGCCCGAAGTCCCGCCCGCATCTACCAGCACCGCCTCGCGCCCGAGCTTGAGCACCCAGATGTCACCAACGTAGGCGTGCTCGCCGCCGGGGATGCGTCCGCCTTGATGCACGGGCAGGCCAGCGACGACTGCGGCAGGCAGTGTTGTGACGATGGGTGGTCCCGTCGTGAGCAAGCTTTGCCTCCAACTCAATTTCCCGTCGCGCTCCAGCCGTGCGAGCTGGCCGCCGGCTGAGCCGAGGACGGCGAAGGAACCATCTCCGCTCCACGCAAGCCGCACTGGCCCGTTGAGCTCCTGCTTCGCAGAAACCTTCCCGCCGCCAGCCAGCAGCGTCACTTGCCCATCCCAACCCGACACCAGCACGCGGTCAGCAGCGGGATTCGGCGCACAGTCGGCGATGGCATCGGCGAAGCCGAACGCGGTCGCCGTGCGGGCCGTGACATCCACGCGATACACGTTGTGCGCGTCCACCTGCACCGGCAGCCACGGTTCGCCCGCCATGCCGCGCGCGAACCACGACGCTGGCCAGCACCACACCGCGTCCCCGCCGAAGCCGACTTCGAACAGCCCCGCTTCCGGCAGCCACTCGCGCAGCAGCTCCTTGCCGTTGGCATCGAACACGCGCAGGCGACCTCGCTGCTTCGGCACAAAACTCAGCGCGTGAATCGGCGGGTCCCACTTGCCGATGGCCGGGCCGGTGCGCGTCCAGACTTGCACGGCGTATTCCACCAGCGCCACGCGCGAGCCGTCCGCACTCAACGCCACGGCAGCGGTCACTGTGCCGGGTGCAACCGCATCGGCGGCGAGGCGGAAGCCATCCTTCGTGAGCTCGGGAAAATCCGCGGCTGGGTTGGGCAGCGCGGGGGCGGACAAGTCATCCGACGCCGGCGCAGTCCACAGCGGGCGGTTTGGGTTCACGCCCCAAACGCTCGCGGCGTGACGCGGCTTGCGCGGGTCAGCGGGCTGGTTCAGCGTAAGCCAGCCGAACGCGACGCGCTTGCCATCGCGGCTCGCGGACATGCGCGTGGCGCGGCTCGTGGGCAACTGGTTTTTGTCCTCGTAACGCAGGCGAGTGCGCGTGCCATCGGCATGAAGAAGCAAGCCCGGCGGCTTGAAAGCCCAGTCCGGCCCATGCACGAACAACTCACCGAGATGACTCACGAGCCAGCCCGTGCGCCAGTCGCCCGCGCCCGGACGCAGCCGGGCCAGTTCGCTGTCGCGCGTGTCGGCCTCGGCAAACGTGTCCTTCAGCGGCTCACGCAGCAGCGCGTCCGAACCGCCGAGCCACACCGTCGGCTCCGGGGACGTAAAGTGCGAGTAAGCCAGCCCGACGGCCAAGGCCTTGCCGCCATCGAGCGTCGCGACGTGCATCGGCGCCCACGGCGGCAGGTGGCGCTTCGCCAGCACCGCGCCGTCGGGTGCGAACTGCCACACGTTCGCGTCGTGACTATGCGCCATCGTGCCGACGGTGATGAATTTTCCGTCCGCGCTGACGTGAACGGCGGAGATGGCCTGCGGCGCGAGCGAGCGGCCCTGTGTGGTGGCGGCTGGGACGCGTGATTGCCCGGCGGGCGGGGCGACTTGGACGTGGAGGACGGTGAGTTCAGCTAAGGCCGCATTGGTCAGTGCCAGCTGCAGAGCGAGGAGCGCGGCCATCAGGCCGCAGAAACGCAGCCACCAACGGGGGCCTTCGACCATCTTCCTTCTTTTGCCTGTAGTTGCGGCATGAATGCCGCGCTCCTGCAGCTCACCGCACATAGATGAACTCCTTCAAGTTCAACAGCGACTGGATGAAGTCCTGCCACGCGCGCGGGTCGTGCGGGTTTACGTCCGTGCCGAGCGATGCCAGATAGGCGCGGGACTTGGCGAGCTCGTCGGCGTTCGGAGAGCGCGCAAAGGCGGCTTGGAAGAGCAGTTGAAGACGCGCGGTCACGTCGGCCTGCGGCGTCTGGCGAAGGAGCTGTTCAGCCCAGTTCTTCGCGGACTCGATGACGAACGGGTCGTTCAGCAACGCCAGTGATTGGGCGGGAACGTTGGTGGTGTCGCGGCGGCCGAGGGTGGTGAAGGGTTTCGGCGCGTCGAAGATCTCGAGGAAGGGGCTGAGGTTGTTGCGGCGCACGTTGAGGTAAATGCTGCGGCGTGCGCGGTCGCCGATGCCGACGGGCGGACCGAACTGCACGGGGTCGAGCCGGCCGCTGACGGCCAGCAGCGTGTCCCGAATGGCTTCCGCTTCGAGCCGGCGGACCCGGAAATGGGAGAGGAATACGTTGGCCGCATCGCGCTCGCGGGCGGCAGCGGTGGGTTCACTGGCGAGCTGGAAGGCGCGCGTGGTGACGAGGTGGCGAATGAGTTTCTTGAACGACCATCCATCGGCGATGAACTGCGCGGCGAGGTGGTCGAGCAGTTCGGGGTGCGTGGGCTGGTCGCCCAGGCGGCCGAAGTTGTCCACGGTCGGCACGAGGCCGCGACCGAAGAGATGATGCCAGACGCGGTTAACCATGACGCGCGCGGTCAGCGGGTTTTGGGACGACGCGATGGCGTTGGCGAGGTCCAGCCGGCCGGAGGTCCGGGATTGCGGCTCGGCAGCGGGCATGACGAGTGCCTCGAGATAGCCACGGGGCACCGGTTCCGCAGGGCGCAGGTGATCGCCGCGGGGAAGAAATGGCGCGTCGAAAGCCGTGCCCTCAATCACGCCCGGTGCCCGGCGAGGCACGGGAAGCCCACCCTCAAGCCGACGATATGCGGCGATCAGCAGGGCAGTTTTGGGCAAGGCATTCAGCGAATTCGGGAGTAAACCACGGCGGACGAAGTAGTCGAGGAAGGCGCGTTGCGGTTCGGATAACTTGTCTTCGCGCCAGGCCTGCACGCAGGCGGTGAGCGTGTCGGCATAGCGCTGTGCAAGGGCGGCGGCATTCACAGGCGCCGCCGGCTGCAAGTCGCCGGCAAGTTCCATCAGCGGCGCGGGCGCGACCGGTTCCTCGCGCAGCAATTCCTTCTCGTGAAAGACGACGCGCTCGGCGCTGAACCAGCTCCGCCCGCTGGCATCGCTGCCCTTGCCGATTTTACGCGTCAGGTCGTCGGCCGTCCCGAATTCGAGGTAAGCCCAGTTGCCTTTGCGATACGCCGTGTCGAGGCGCAGCCAGCCGGGTTCATCGCGGGTCAGTTCGGCCTTCGGGAAGACGGCGTTCACGCCCAGCGGATAGTTGTCCACGATGAGCCGGACCATTGCGCCTTTGCCGCCGGCGGCGCGCACGCTGATGTTGTCGGTCGTGATGCGGAAGCGCGGAGAGGTGAGCAGGCCGCCATGCTTCTCGCTGAGCAGGTGCGAGGAGACGCCAGCGGGCAGGAGGCCTTTGAGCACTCGCTCACCGTCGGGTTCGAGGGAGAAGTCAACCGGGCGCGGCGTGCCGGGATCCGGTGCGCTTGGGAAGGCAACTCCCTCCGCAAACCACTTCGCGGCGTCCGGGCCCGCCAGATCCCACTCCGGCTTGAACCGGGCATTATGCTGCTGTGCGGCGGCCAGCGCATCGCGCCACGACCGCGCCACCTCCGCCCAGCCGTTGGCAAACGCGGGGCCCGTGAGCGGCCCGAGCCTCGCCCAGGCATGCAGCGGACTGGCCACGTTGCTCTGCGCTTCCTTCAGTGCGGCGGCGAGGGTGTCGCCGGTAACCGGAGATTTGGCGGCGAGTTCCACCTGGACCTGCTTGAGCTCGGCCGTCAGCACGGCCAGCCGGGACTGCTGCGCTGGCGACATGGACTGCGCGATCTCCTCCGCGCTGACACCAGCCGGGCCGGCGCGGAATGAGGCGGCAATTTCGCCGGCCGACAGCGCGCGGTCATACAGCCTGGCCTCCTCGATCTCGCCGGCCAGAAGCGCGCGCCCACCGCCCGAGTGCCGGCGGCCCAGGAGCACGCGGGCGTCCGCGGGGAATGCCACGAGCGGCGCGCCGGGCCGATGCGGCACGGCGTAAGGCTGACCGTTGCGAAAGAAGGCGATCATCCCATCCGCTCCGTAGCTGACCGCGACATGCACCAGCTCGTTGGGCGCGGCAGTTTCCAACGTGCCGTCGAGATTACGTGAGCGCCGGAAAAAATCGCTGCCGTTGACCCACTTCCGCCGCTCCTTCTCCGCAAACACAATCGCATCAAAGACAGCCCCATCACGCGATTCAACCGTGACCACGCCGCCGCCGCCCTGATCCAGAGTGGCGAGGGAGACCCATGCCTCGAGGGTTTTCTCCCGCAGTTCGCGGCCCAATGGCGCGGTGCGCAGGTGGGCTTCCTTGCCGTCAAGGACCAGGCGGCCGTTGCGGACAGTCGCGCCACCGAGCAACTCGCCGTGGAGGGAGCCGAGCTGGTCGCGGGCGTCGGTGTCGAATGACCATCGGGCGAAGGGTTGGGGCAACGTGCCGACGACTTGCAGTTGCCGTTCGGGTGGGCCGGGGGCGGAGGGCGGTGGCTGGAAGCCGCTGGCACGGACGGCGAGCGCCTTCGCGCGGGCGGATGCTTCGAGGGCGGCGCGCTCGGCCTCAAGCTGGGTCCGGCGGCGGTTGAGCGCGATCAATTCCGGGTCAGCACTCGATCCGCGGGTAAGCTGGGCAACCAGTTGCGGGATGGCGTCGTGCCAACTGTCGGCCAGGGAGGATTTAATCTGGGCTTTGAGGGCGAGGAGTTCGGCGCGGCTTTGGTTGAGGACTTCCGGCGAATCGAACTGGACCTGTGCGGGCCGGGTCGAGGCGAGCACGCCGTAAAGCGCATAGTAGTCGCGCTGGCTGATGGGATCGAATTTGTGGTCGTGGCAGCGGGCGCAGGAGGTGGTCAGGCCCTGAAATGCCTTCGACAGCACGTCAATCTGGCTGTCAATCGCCTTCACCTGGTCGTCAAGCGTGTCCACCGGCTGGAAGCCATGCTCGACGAGCCGGAAGTGGGCGATCCCAAGGCGGGATTCGTTGAGCGATTCGGTTCGATTCCAGCGCGTCTGCGCGGGCGGGAGCAGATCGCCTGCGAGGTGTTCGCGGATGAGTTGGTCAGCGGGAACGTCGGAGGCGAAGGCGCGGATGACGTAGTCGCGATAGCGCCACGCCTGCGGAATCTCGGGGTCGCCCTCGGAGCCGTGCGTCTCGGCGTAACGCACGAGGTCGAGCCAGTGGCGGGCCCAGCGTTCGGCGAACTGTGGAGAGGCGAGGAGCCGGTCTGCGACCTGGCCAACCGCGGATTGACGCCCCGCGGTCTGCACTGTCTGCACAAACGCCTCGACCTCCTCAGCCTTGGGCGGCAGCCCGGTTAGCGCGAAGGTGAGCCGGCGGATGAAGGTGCGCGGGTCGGCGTCCACGGTAGGTGCAAGCCCCTCCGGCTCCATCTTCGCGAGGAGGAAGCGGTCAATTGAGTTGGTGCTCCATGCGGTGTTCCTCGGCGTGGGCACGGCGGGCCGCGTGATGGGCTGGAAGCTCCACCACTGACGGCGGAAGGCGAGGGTGTCGGCCCAAGTGGCTGACGCCGCCGGCGTGCCCGCAGTGGTCAGGCCAGTGCGCGGGTCAGGTGCGCCCTGACTAATCCACTCGGCGAAGTTCGCGATGTTCCGGGTGTCCAGTTTGGCACCGTTCCTGGGCATCTTGAGCGCGGGATGCGTGTGTCGGAGCGCCTGCATGAGCAGGCTTGAATCCGGCTGGCCGGGGAAAATGGCCGGGCCTGACTCGCCGCCCTTGAGCACGCCATCGCGCGTGTCGAGCGCGAGACCACCTTTCTTCTTTGCGGAGGAATGACACTCGTAGCATTCAGCTACCAGCACCGGGCGGATATTTTTCTCGAAGAATTCAAGGTGTGCCAATGTGGGCGTCGCAGCCAGTGCGGGGGAATTGCCCCACGCCAAGACAAACAACCAGGCAGCGAGAAACCCAGGGCAGAGAGAGGTCATTGCGCAACGGGAAACTGCCACAGCGGTTTAAGCCAACATGTCCCGCATCACCCGCCCATGCACATCCGTCAGCCGGAAGTCCCGGCCCGCGTAGCGGTAGGTGAGCCGCTCGTGATCGAAGCCGAGGCGGTCGAGCATCGTAGCGTGCAGGTCGTGGACGGAGGCGCGGTCTTGCACCGCGGCGAAACCGAATTCGTCCGTCGCGCCGTGGACGGTGCCGCCCTTGATGCCGCCGCCGGCCATCCACACGCTGAAGCCGTAGTGATTGTGGTCGCGGCCCAGCTTGGACTTCCCGGCGTCGGTCAGCTCCACCGTGGGCGTGCGGCCAAACTCGCCGCCCCAGAGGATGAGCGTGTCCTCGAACATCCCGCGCTGCTTGAGGTCCGCGATGAGCGCGGCGATGGGCTGGTCAATCTGGGCGGCAAGCTTGCGGACGTTGCCCTCGATGTTGTCGTGGTTGTCCCACGGCTGGCCTGCGCCGTGCCAGAGCTGCACGAAGCGCACGCCGCGCTCCAGCAGCCGCCGCGCGATGAGCGTCTGCCGCCCGTGGACGTGCTCGCCGTAGAGCGACCGGAGATGCTCCGGTTCCTTGCTCAGGTCAAACGCGTCGCTCGCCTCCATCTGCATGCGGAAGGCGAGTTCAAAGGACTGGATGCGCGCATCGAGCCGCGAGTCATTGGCGCGCGCGGCCTGATGCTCGGCGTTCAACTGGCGGAGCAAAGCGAGTTGCCGCTGCTGCATATCGGCGGTCGCGTGCGGGCTGCGGATGTTTTCGATGAGCTTCTCCAACTGCGTGTGCTGCGGGTCAATGAACGTCCCCTGATACACGCCCGGCAGGAAGCCATTCTGCCAGTTCTGCGTGTCCTTGATGGGATAGCCGCCAGGGCTCATCGCGATGAAGCCGGGCAGATTTTGGTTCTCCGAGCCGAGGCCGTAGAGCAGCCACGAGCCGAAGCTGGGCCGCGCCTGCACGGAGTCGCCGCAGTTCATCAGCATGAGCGAAGGCTCGTGGTTCGGCACCTGGGCATACATCGAGCGCACCACCGCGATGTCGTCGGCGAACTGCGCGGTGCGGGAAAAGACCTCGCTGATTTCGAGGCCGCTCTGGCCGTAGGGCTGGAACTTGAAGGGGGAGGGGAAGGCTGCGCCGGTCTTGCGTTCGGTGCGGAGGTTTTCGCTGGGCAACTGCTGGCCGGCGTATTTGGCGAGCGCGGGCTTGGGGTCGAACGTGTCCACGTGCGACGGCCCGCCATTGAGGAAGAAGTGGATGACGCGCTTAGCCCGCCCGCGGAAGTGCGGGGCCTTCGGCGCGAGCGGGCTGACCGATTCCGCCGCGCCCGCCGTTGGCAGCAAGCCCGCGAGCCCCACCGTGCCCATGCCCATGCCACAGTGCGCGAGGAAGTCGCGGCGGCTGGAGCCAGTAACCTGAGGCCGAACGAACGGGGTGTTCACTGGAGTGAACATAATGGTCCCGGTTGGACGCGGCAACGCCGATCCTTGTTCTCGCCGCTTTACCGGACGGTGAGCGCCGCCAAAGCCTCCTCCACACCCTTCGCCATCCGATCGACGGTGAACCGCTCCATCACCGCACGTTGGCCGGATTGACGGAGCGCGTTGAGCCGCGCGGGGTCACGCAGCAGCGTCTCAATCGCCGCCGCGAGGGAAGCCGCGTTTGGCTCGGCGAGAATGCCGCCGCCGGTGGCCTCGATGAGTTCGGGAAACGCCGCGTGGCGCGGTTGCACCACGGGCACGCCCGCCGCCAGCGCCTCAATGAGATACAGCCCGAAGCCCTCGCCGTAGAGCGCCGGGACAGAGAAGACGCTGAGCGATTGGAGGAACGCGACCTTTTCCTCGCGTGTCAGGTTGGGGTGAAATGATACGTCGTCGAGGCAGCCCGCGCGGCGGAGATGCTCCTTGAGCTGCGCGACGAATGGCTCGTCGCTGGGACCGCAGCCTCCCCCAACCTTGAGTTTCAGCCCGGGGACGGCGTTACGCCGCTTCAACTCGATGAAAGTCTCGACCAGAAGGTCGAGGCCCTTGTCGCGGCACATGCGCGCGAAGTAGCCCAGGATGGGGGAGTTTGGAGTTCGAAGCCCGGAGTTCGGAGTTGCGCCATAGCCCTCCAGGCTGATGCCGTTGAAAACTACTTTGACCCTGTCCGCCGGAAGATTTAGCCGCTTCGTCATCGTGTCGCCGAAGTAGCGACTGGGGGCAATGAACAGATCACAATCGCGGCAGCGCTCGGCCAGCAGCGTCCAGACCTGCTCGCGCAACGGGCTCGGCATGGAGTCAAGGTAGGCATCCTCACCCTGAAGATTGCAGACCACCTTGCAGCCAAGTTCCGTCTTCAGCTTGCGCGTGAAGCCCATGAGCATCGCGTTGGAAAGCATGACCACATCGGTGCGCGGCTGGGTCTTGAGCCAAGCGATTAACTCGTCGAGTTCGCGGGCTTGATTGCCTGCTTCGCCGCGCAACATGGACAGGGAGAGTTCACCGACATCAGCAGCGCGGGTCTTTGCGGCGCGGCCGGCGGCGAGTTTGAGCAGGGCGGGGGAGTCGAGCAGCGAGTGCAGCCATTTGGGCGCGCGGCGGAAGAAAGCGGACTGCTGCTGGAGATAGACGTTGATGCCGCCGAAGAAGGTTGGCACGCCGGCGGCCTGGCTCTCTTCATCCAGCGTCATGGGCAGGTAGAGCGGCACCATGAGCACCTCGTGCCCCCGCCGCCGCAACGCCTCGACCAGAGCGTTGTCGCGGAAGCAGTTCCCGCAATACATCCCACCCGCACCGGGGGTGATCTGGACGAGGTTCATCGCCGCCTAATTTGCCATTGGCTGCCCGAGCGGCAAGTCATCTGGCAGCGGGACGAACTCGCGGATCTTGCGCCAGAGCGGCTCGAAGTCCTTGTTCACATCCCCGCTGAGGCAGTCGGTGATCTCGCCGCCGGCCTCGGGATACTTCATGATCACGTCCTTGAAAGAGAAGTTCGGATCGTAAAAGGCATATACCAGCTTCCGCATGTTCTCCACGCCCAGACGCATCGTCGTGGCGTAATGGGTGAAGCGGGCCGGGGAAAAGTCGTTTGCCTCGATCGCCTTGTGGACCTCGTCGCCGGCCAGCACGCCGCTCTTGAGCGCCAGCATCAGGCCGCTGCTAAACACAGGGTCGAGAAACGCGAAGGCATCGCCCACCAGCAACAGGCCCGCGCTGCCACAGTGGCGCGCATGCTGGGTGTATTCACTGGTCACGTAGTAAGGGCCAACCTGCTGGCCGACGGACAGGTGTTCCTTGATCCATACGTTCTGCTCGACCTCACGGTTGAAGATGTCCTTGGGATCGCGCACCCCACCGCGCGTCAGATACTTGCCTTCGGCCACGACTCCCACGCTTAGCATGTCGTCGTGCTGCGGGATGTGCCAGAACCAGCCCTTGTCCGGCACATAGGCCACGGCGGTCTGGCCCTCGTCAATGCCCGGCTCGCGTTTCGAGCCCTTGTAGTAGGTCCAGACGGCGACCTTGTTCAGATAAGGATCGCGCGTGCGCCAGCCATTGCGCACGGCGGCAAAGGCTTCCTTGCCCGTGCAGTCCAGCGTGATGGGGGCGCGATACTCCGCCACGGAGCCGTCCTTATGTTGAGCGCGCACACCGACGACGCGCCCGTTCTCGCGGAGCAGTTCCTTGACGGTGGTCTCCTCCTTCACCGTGGTGCCCTTGCTGCGCGTATGGTCGAGGAGCATCTGATCGAGTTCGCTGCGGAGCACCTGCCACGTCTGCGCGACGGTCTCGCGGTCGTAGCGGTTGAAGAAGTAAAACGGCGTGCTGACCTTCCCGTTGGGGGAGATGAAGACCACGCTGTATTTTTTCACAAAATGCGACTGCTTCATCCGGGGGATGAGGCCCAGCCGCTCCATCGGCCCGTAGGTGAAGGGAATCATGGACTCACCGATGTGATAGCGCGGAAACTTCTCCCGCTCGAGCAGCAGCACGCGGTGGCCATGCTCGGAGAGAATGTAGGAGGAGGAGGAACCGGAAGGACCGCCGCCGATGACAATGGCGTCGTAGGTGTTCTCAGAATTCATACGTGTGCGTAGTTTAGTGCGGGTGTGCCGGTGTGCAAGCCAAGAACTGACGAAAATTGCACCGATTTGGCCGCGAGCGGCTCACCGTCCGGTTGCTGCCTGCGCCAACGACCGCCCGGCCTCCTCGAGCCATTCCGCCTCAGGCATTGCATATGGTCTGAACGTCTCCAGGAATCCCATCTGCCCGTTGTGCAGCAGCGCACGGTGCAGGCCGAGATCGGAGGCGGCGGGCGAGTCGCACAGCGTGGCCGAGTCGTTCGCGCTCATCTGGAACAGCCCGCGCAGCTCGAACTCGCTGATGCACTTCCGGCTCATCGCGCGCGCCAGGCTGTTATAGCTGTCACACGTGACGATGACGTGCATGCCCACGCCCGGGCCTTCGGTGATGAGCCGCTCAAAGACCGCTCCGGGGGCCGGCGGCCTCGATTCGTCCGACGCGAAGCTGAAATCATCCTCGTGCCGCAGCTTCTTGAACTTCTGCAACTCGTGGACGAACAGGAAACACGGCGGCGCACCCGCGCCGTGGTCTACGGCCAGCCGTCGCTTCAACTCTGAGTCCAGCTCCGCCATCAGCGTTTCCAAGTCGCCGGCCTTCGCCAGCGTGCAGCCGCGCGGAATCGCCCGCGTCACGGACTCGAAGAACCGCTTCTGTGGCGACTCCGGCGGGCTGGCTTCGAGCACAACGAGCCGTGCTGCGCCTTGCGCCGCGAGCGCAACGAGCGACACGCCAAGCATCGCGAGCGCCGCCTCGTCGCGCTGGCCGACGATGAGCAGGTTGTTGCCACTCTGCCGGTTGAACACCGCCTCCGTCGGGCCTTTGATTGAGTTCGGCGCGCCCAGCCATACGCGGGGAATTTCTGCCTGATTGGGAGACGCAAGCGCCGCGCCCAGCAATTCGTTGTCCCGCACGTCCGCCGGCGCATTGCCCTCGAAGACCACGGGCGCCGGTCGCTTCACGCCGTCGGCCTGCGCCCGTGCGCTGACCTTCGCCAGCCATTCCTCGCGCTCGGTGTCCGACACCCACACGGTTTGGAACGGACTGTTGCCCGTGACCCCGCCGGCCTCGTCGTTGTAAATCGCCTCGCCCGGCCGCGAGAGCAGGCGCGGCGCGGGGTTGTTGTCCTCCATGATGAGCGCGGCGTCGGCTTCGTTGCACTGGAGCGCGATGCGCACCACCATTTGCCCCAACGTCGCACGCGCGAGCGAGTAGGCACCGCCCAGCGTTTGTGAAACGAGGATGACGTGGATCCCGAACGCCCGGCCCTGCCGCACGATGCGGTCCAGCAACAGCGCCGCGCCCTGTGCCACCTTGTCGTCCGCGACAAAGAATTCCTGAAACTCGTCAATCAGCAGCAGCGTGCGCGGCAGTGTTGCGCCGCTCAGCCGCCGGTAGCCGGGCAAATCCTGTGCGCCGGCCTTCCGGAACAGCTCGCCGCGGCGCTTCAGCTCCTCGTCGAACCGCGCCAGCACGCTCAGGCCAAACTCGCGGTCGCTTTCGATGGCCACCACGCGCGCGTGCGGCAGCCGGTGCGCCGCGTAGCAGCGGAACTCGACGCCCTTCTTGAAGTCCACGAGGTAAAACTCCACCTGTTCCGGGCTGCACCACAGCGCGAGGTCCGTGATGATGACGTGAAAGAGCGTGGACTTGCCGGAGCCGGTCTTGCCCGCCACGAGCGCGTGCTGGCGCGTGCCCTTGCCCAGGCTGAGGTATTGCAGCTTCGTCGCGCCCGTGCGCCCGATGGGCACGCGCAACTCCTCCGCCGTGTCCAGCGACCACGTCGCGTCTGCCGCCGGCGCGATATCTGTGAACGGCACTTGCACGCGGTTCGCGTTTACGCTGGCCCGGCCGACCTGGTGGAGCAATTCCGTCGCAATCTCCGGCGACGGCGGCGGTTCCAGCACGAGCGTGACACCGGGAAGGATTTCCCCGCCGACGGCAAAGACGTTTCCCTCACGCCGCAGGTTCACGCTGGCCGCGCGCAATTCTTCTCCCGGCAATTCCGCCGCCGCTGGCTTGCGTTGATCCCAGTGCAGCAGCACGTGAACGCCGCAGCGCGCGCCACCCGCGATGATGCTTGCGAGCCGCCGCAGCGCCGTGTCCGAGAAGTTCGCCGGAAAGTCCGCCACGACGAGAAAGTGGTAGCGCTCCGCAATGCGCCCGGCCTGCGCGTTGTAGTCCGCGACAGTTGTAAACTCGTTGCGGAGATACATCTGCGAGACCTTCTCGATGTGGTCGTTGAGCAGCGCTAGCTGCTGCTCGACATGCGCGGGTTGCGTCCAGATGCGGCTGTTGATGAGCCGGTCGTCGTAATCGCCGAGGTGCATCAGCCCGGAGAAACTGCGGCCCAGCTCGACCGGGTCCACCAGCGTGAAGCTCAGGCGGCCCGGCGGCGCGCTGGCGAGCAGGCGGAGAACGGTGTCGTTCAGCGTGGCGATGGCTTGCTCACGTCCGTCGCCCTTCGTCTCGACGACCAGCGAGGCGAGCTGGGGCAATGTGAGCAGCAGCGGCACGGAAAAGCTCGCCGGGCCGGGCAGCGCGAGGCGCGGATTGCGTGGGAGCGCGCCGGCGAGCTTCGCCACGTCCACGTCGAGCCGGGCAAACTGCGCGGCGTGACCGAACTGGGCTGGCGCGTTCCACTGTCGTGCCAACTCGGGCGACCACATGGGAAACTGCCCCGCAGCCGAGCGCTGTAACGCGCCGAGCGCCGTGAAGACTGGCTCCGTGGCCGCCCGCCACTCTGCAGCCAAAGCCAGCCACGCGGACTCACGCTGGTTCGCGACAGTCATCTGCGAGGTCTCGTTGGCGATGGCTAGGCCGTGCAATTCATCGTCCGCATTGGTTTTCGCTGCCGCGAGTCGTGCTGCGTTGGCCTGCTCGAAGGCATTCGTCGTCATCGCGCGCAGCCGTTCGTAGCGCTGCGTTACTCGCTGCAGCTTGGCCTCCATCTCCTGTTTGCATTGCGTTTTGGTCGCATCGGTTTCGCCCAGTGCCTTGCTCCATGCATCCTCGTGCCGTTGGCCGACGGCGGCAGCCACCTGCTCAACGCGCTGTTCCTCGGCTTGGCGGCGGGCTTTGGCCAGCTGCTCGCAGTCGGTGGAGAGCTGCGCCGCCTCACTGAGGGCGAGCGCAAGCGATACTGCGGGTTTTTCGGCGCTGACCCGCCCGATGAGATACAGCAACGTAACAAGTGACAGTCCCGCAGCGGCAAAATGGGGGGCGAATCGCGCTAGGCCGGTTCCCAATGCTCCGGTGAAGCTCAACAGGCACGCGAGCAGGATGACGATGCCCCAGCCGAGCCAGACCGGCACATAGCTGAACACCAGAGGCAGGCCGGTGGCACGCACGCGCTCCAAGTCGGCGGTCGCAGCGGAGAGCTTTTGGGAGAGCAGCGCGAGGGAATGATCTGGATCGCCGTCGGTCGGGAGGCCAGGTGGCGACTGCCTGTCGCCGGCACGTGTGTCGGCGCGGAGCCGGCGTGACCAATTGCCGTAGCCGCGCAGGGCGACGCGGGCGCGCTCAGTGAGTTGGGACAGCGATTCCCGCTCAACCTTGAGCTGCGCCATGAACTCAGCGTGGGCGCTGCTGGCCGCTTTCAGGCCGGCTTCGCGCTCGCGTTGCGCGGCGAGCAGCTCGCGTTGCAGCTCGAATTTACGTTGGTTTTCCCGCTCCTCAGCCCGGGCAAGGCGCTGGCGGAGGGCGTTCTTGTGCGCGCGATCAAGCCTGGCTCGGCGGTTGTCCCAGCGGACGGCGAGTTGGGCACGGGCATCGGCCAGAGAGTTTTCCAGCGCGGTGATTTCGCCCTGAAGCTGCTCGGAGCGCTGGGCGTAGACGGCTTCACAGCGTTGCTTGAGCCGCGTCTCCTGTGCCTGCTGTTCACGCTGGAGCTGCTCCTCTCGCGCGCTGAAGGTCCGCACCGCGTCGCGCAGGCGGTGCAACAGATCAAGTGTTTCGGCGGCGGAAAGCAGATTACTCACAGTCGCGGTGGATTTTGGCGAGCACGCGTTCCAGGTCTTCGATGCTGGCGGCGGCGGTGTTCACGCGGTTGAACAGTTCGTCCAGGTGGCGCTTTTCGAACTCGCCGGCCTTCGCGTCCTGCCAGTGCTCGCGGGTCTCCTGCCAACGGATGGAGAGCTGCTTGGTCAGCGTGGTCAGGCGCGTGCGGGTGGAGTTGAGGCTCATGCGGCGGGCGGACTGTCCGGGGCTGGAGCTGGCGGGGCCGTTTCCGCACTTGGCGGCTTCACGGCGGCGTAGGCGTGCAGCGCCTCGATGGTCTGCGAGAGGAGCACGACGGCCTTGCCCATGTCGCTCACGAGCACATGGCGGAGCAGGTCCGCGTGGCGGGCGAGCGGCTCGACCTCGATGGGGTAATCGCGCAGCCAGCGCTTCACGAGCTTCACCTTCTCCTCGGCCTCCTCCAGCGCCTGCTTGGCGCGGCGGACGGCGACCAGCTCGGCCTGGATGTTGTGCTTGAAGTTGCCGAGTTGCGCGCTGAACAGCTCCTGCTGCCGCTCCTGCAACGCGACGGTGCGGCGCTTGACCTGCTGGGCCCAGTGCGGCCCGCGGTCATCCTGCAGCCAGCCGTGCGTCCGCTTTACCTCCTCGCCCACCTCGTCCACCACGTTGCGGGCCTTCTCCAGATACACGAGCAGGTCGGCGCGGAAGGCCTCGATGGCCTCGACGGACGTGATGCGGGCGGCTTCGGGCATCAGCGCTGGTGGAGGTATTCCTCGATTTTCTGAGCCTTGCGCAGGAGGAAGGGCGCGTGCTGGTTCGAGACGTCGACGAACTTCCGCAGCACCTTCATGGTCTGCTTGAATTCCTCGGCGAACTTCGCGTGCTCCTGGTCCTGCCAGGAGTCGCCCAGCGCGGCGAAACGCGCCGAGAGCTGCGCGGTGCGCTCGGACACATCGGTGTTGAAGCGGCGCAGCTCCTCCGCAAAGCGCCGCACCTCGGCGGGGTCAATGATGGCTTGGGACATGGTGAGCGTTTTATGGCCGTCGGCGTTCTGCGGGCGGCGGAGAAAAGCTACCAAAGACGCGCGGCACGGCCAACTGTCTTTGCCTACGGGAAAGTCCGCGTGCGCTGCGGCACCGGCTTACTTGCCGAAGCACATCAGGCGCTTCTCAGTGCGGAGGTAGATGCGGCCATCCACGATGGCGGGCGTGGACATGACCGTTTCACCCATTTCGTTTCGGGCGACCACTTCGAGCGCGTTGCTGCCGCTGAAAACGGTCACGGTCCCTTTCTGCGATATGGCATAAACGTTGCCGTCCGCCGCCGTGAGGCTGGAGTAGTAGTCGCCCAATGCACCCAAGCGTTCGTCACGGTAGATCACCTCGCCGGTCTTGGCGTCGTAACAGGTTGCCATGCCGCCGCTGCGCACGGTGTAGACCCGGCCCAGATGATAAAGTGGCGAGGCCACGTAGGGCAGACTGCGGTTGTGTTTCCATGCGATGTGCGTCCCGGAGATCTCGCCGCGCCCGCCGGGCTTCACGGCGAAGATGGCATTCTCGGCCTGGACAAATTGGTCGGCCATGCCCTCGTATTCGGCCTTGGTCACAAGACCGTCCTTGTCGAGGTCGAACTGGCTGAAGCGGTCCTTGAACGGGCCGGTGGGGAACTCTTCCTTCGCCAGCTTGCCGTCCTTGTTCTTGTCGTGCTGCGCGAGGAACTCGGCGTGCGGCGGCAAGGCGAGGCGGTCGCCGGCGTCACTGCCGATGTTCCAGCTCGCGATGAACAGCAGGCCGTCGCCGGCGGTGGGCGAGGCGTTCGCTACGCGCGCCATGCCGCGGGAAGTCCAGCGCAACGCGCCAGTCTTGGGGTCGTAGGCGGAAAGCTTGAGCGAGCCGTTCACGATGAGCTCCTCAATGCCGTCGTGCCGCCAGACGAAGGGCGTGGCGAAACCGCGCCGATGGTCGGGACGTGATGTTTTCCAGACCTGCTTGCCGGTGCGCTTGTCCACGGCCACGAGGAAGGAGTCCATGTCCGAGTCGCAGAGCTGGATGACGAGGTCGCCGACGAGGATGGGCGAGCTGCTGGAGCCGAACTCAACCACGGGCACGGGCAACGGATGCCGCCATAGCTCCTTGCCCGCAAAGTCATACGCCAGCAGGCCGAACGAGCCGAAGTAGCTGATGACGCGCTCGCCATCCGTGCAGGCCGTGGGCGCGGCAGGACTGCCGATGCGGTGGGCGGCTTCCAGCTTTTCCGCGGGCGCGGGCTGGGTCCAGAGGACTTTGCCCGTGGCGCGGTCGAGCGAGAGGGTGACGAGTTTCCCGTTGTCCACGCCCGTGAGGAAGATGCGGTTCCCCCACAGCACCGGGGAAGAAATGCCGGCCGGCAGTTCGGTGCTCCAGACGAGATTGGTCTTCGGCCCAAAGTGAACGGGGGCCTTGCCCGTGCCGACGGCAGAGGCGACGGCGTCGGGCCCGCGGAACTGCGGCCAGTTCGCGGCGTGCAAGGCGATGGCGAAGAGCGAGGCGGCGAGGAGAAGCGTGGGGCGCATGAGTGAAGGGCGGACGAGGGGAGCGGTGTTCAGTATTCAGGGTTCAGTCCGGTAGGGCAACTTAACCAAGCACGAGCACCCGCTCCGCTGGGTCAAGTTGCTTCCAAACTCCGGCCGGCAAGCTGCCCAGCCAGAAATTGCCGATGCGCACCCGGACCAGCCGCAAGGTCGGGTGGCCGATGGCGGCGGTCATGCGCCGCACCTGACGGTTCTTGCCCTCGACCAGTTCGAGCGCGAGCCAGCAGTCCGGGACGCTCTTGCGCGCGCGGATGGGCGGATCGCGCGGGGGCATCTGCGGCTGCGGGTCGAGCAGGCGCGCGCGGCAGGGCAGGGTGCGGTGACCTTGGATGACGAGGCCGGCCACGAGCGGGCGCAAGGCTTCGGCAGTGGGAATCCGTTCCACCTGCACCCAATACTCGCGCTCGTGCGCGTGGCGCGGATGCAGGAGGCGCTGGTTCAATCCCGGCTCATCGCTCAGCAGCAGCAAGCCCTCGGAGTCCGCATCCAGCCGGCCGATGGGATACACGTGGGGCGGAAAGCCAAACTCGGCGAGGGGGCGGAACTTTGATCCCGGCTCGGGCGTGAATTGTGACAGCACGCCGTAAGGTTTGTGGAAGGCGAGGAGCATCGGCGGCTAGTTCACGCGGCGCACGGCGAACCTTAATGTTGCGCTCTCCCGCACGCTGGTGACGTCCACCGTGCCCTGCGCGTCCAGCTTCAATTCGCGCTGGCCCGCGTGTGCCGAGACGGAGCGCCAGCCATCCGGCACGCGGACGCGGAGCAGGGTTTGATTCGGCGCTCGCGGCGGCGGACTGAACTCGACGAGCACCTCACCGGCCTTCAGGCGCGAGCGCAAGGTCAGGCTGGTTTCGCCAAAAGCGGTCGGCGCGTGTTCTGCCTTTATCTCCTTCCCGTCCTCCAGCCAGCGTTTTGGCGTGGCGAAGGCCAGGCAAAGCGTGTCGGGCTTGCCGTCATCGTCGGCATCCCAGTCCTGCACGAGCACATGCCGGAGCATGGTGAGAAAGTGGGTGTCGCCGGCGCTGTTGGGCGGGCAGTAGAAAAGCCGCCCGTGCGCGTCCAGCGGCGTGAGCGAGCCGCCTTCGCCGGCGATAAATGTGTCGCGTGTGAAGCCCTGCGCCAGCATTCCGTAGAAACTCACCAACGCCCGGTCCGGCTCGTCGCGGCGCAGGAGCGTCAGCACGTAGCGTGTGCCATAGAGCGGGTTCGCGCTGTGTGGTCCGGTCCAAAAAGATACTCCGGGACGCGAGCGAGTCATGCCCATCACGAGGCCGCCGCGCTGCTGGAGATAATCAAGCAGGCCGCGCTCGCGCGGCTCGGGAAGAATGCCGGTGCCGAGGACGTAGTTCGCCATGAGGTTCCAGTAGCTGCCCATCTTCGTGGCGGTGATGGTGTCGTAAGGTTCCTCCTCGCCGGACAGCGCAATGGGCACGAAGCCTGGCATCGCGGGGCGCGTGCTTTTCTCGATGGCCGCAAGGATGCGCTGCTTGAACTCGGCGGCGACGACGGTCAGCCGCTTTGCTTCGTCACGCTCGCCCATTGAATCGAGCGTCGCGGCGAAGTCGCGGAGGGCGCGCCAGGACTTGGCGTTCGAGTTCAGCGAATAGACCGGCGTGGCGATGTCGCCGCAGTATTGCTCGCGCGGGAAAAGGCCCTCGGCATTGGTGCGGCTGTTCAAAATGAGATGGACCTCCTTCTCCCAACGCGGGCGCATCTCGCGTATGAAGGCGTCATCCCGCGTGAACTCGCGGAGGTGCGCCATAAGCTGGAGCTTGTGGCCGGCCTGATGGAACTCTAGCCCCTTGCGCGTGAAATCGAGCTGGGAGATGGCGAGCGGCCGGACTTCGTGGCCCCACCAGAGCAGCGCGTGAAGCGCGTCGCAGCCCTCGGCCTGATAAAGGCGGTCGTATTGATTGCCGGCGCTGTAGTGCATCCGGTTGCTCCGGACAAGCGCATGCGTGCCCACGAGCAGCGAGCGCCACGCGGCCATCACCACCGGCTCTGGAACGGAAAGCTGCATTCCGCGCCCGACCAGTTCCTTCCATGTCTTCACGCACGCCTCGCGCTGGCGTCCGAAACCGCCGTTCACCAGCGGTGAAGGGGTTGCCGCATCCATCGGCTTGGTGGCGAGCGCGATGGTGGCCACGCCCGTTTCCGTCAGCGGTGCCGTGAGCCGCTGACGCTGCCATTTCCAGGCGGTGCCGAACCACGCGAGCACGCGGCCCTGCTCGTCGCGCAGTGTCTGGCCTTGGACCGTTGGCGGCGCGGGCGTGTCCCATTGGAGCGCGACTGCGCCCTTCTCGCCGGCCGTGAGTTTAAACTGCACAAGCACCACGCCATGTTCGGCGAGTGCCGGCTCCGTGCTCGCGAAGGCTTCTTGTCCCACACGGACGCCGGCGTGAGCGTAGTCGAGCTGCACGATGGGCAGCCAGCCGTCCACGTAGTGTGGGCCATTGACGCGCTCGATGAATTCGCCGAAGCGCAGCTCATCCGAGCCGACGCGGAAAATGACTGGCGTGCCGATGTCGTTCCAACTGCGCGTGCCGCCGCGAAGGTTCAGACCGCTGCCGTTGGAGATGAGTCGGGCCTTCACTGGCGCGCCCGGCGCACTGAGGACGATGGGGTAATGGCGGAAGTCCGCATTGACGTAACGCAGCGGTGGCAACAGCGGGGCAAAGAACTCGTAGCTGGGGCCGTTGGTTTGTTTCAGCGCGGCCTCGCCCCACAGGTCGAGCTTGGCGGCCAGCGCCTCTTCGCGTGAGACGGCCGCCTGCGCGGGAGCAGCGGCTGACGCGGCCACCAGTAGCGCCAGCAACCAGCGCGCGCCACGACGGACAGGGCTGGGGAGTGGCGGCGGTTGCATGCGTGGAAATGTGACGATTCCGTCAGGTGTTCGGGAAGAGAAAATTGGGGCGAGAATGTGAACGAAACATGTTCACCCGGACAGCGGATGTCCGAGCGGCGCGCGTAGGTTGGGGCAAAAGAAAGACGACCTATGAAACCCCAAATGGAACTCACCCTTGCCAACGCCACCCCCGCCTGCCGCCGCGCGCCGCGCCGTCAGCGTCGGCTGCCCAGCGCGGGCTGGTGGTTCGAGCAGATGCGCAAAGCGGTGGACGACGCCATCGAGTGGCAGCCCGCTCAGCCAGCGCGCCCGGAGCAGACGCACCTGCTGCTGGTGGCGGGGCCGAAACCCGCGTAGGCCACCGTCACTTCGCGGCGGGCCGGTCCTTGTATTTCTCGTAGAGCCGCGTGTGGCGGCTGTCCAAGGGCACCTCGCGGCCGGCAATCCACATCCGCTTCACGTTCGCGCGGAGGTCGAGGATGTTTCCGTCGCTGGCGAAGAACGTCGCGTCCTTATTCGCCTCCAGCGAGCCGAGACGGTCGGCGAGGCCGAGCACCTGCGCGGGATACAGCGTGAGGCCCTTGAGCGCCTCGCCTTCCGGCAGGCCAAAGGCTACGGCTTGTGCGGCGGCATACGGTGTGTTGCGGGCGGAAGTGGCGTTGCTCGCGCCCGAACCTTCGCTGAACAGCACCTTCACGCCGGCCTGGTGCAGCTTGGCTGCGCCCTTGAAGTGCGCGTCGTAGGCGTCGGTGTCGCGGAACGGCTGGTCGAAGGTGGACTCGAAGATGACCGGCACTTTCGCTGCGGCCAATTCCTCGGCCACGCGCCATGCGTCGCGCCCGCCGGCAATCGCGATCCGGTATTTGCGCTGCGCGGCCCACGCGAGGGCCGCCTTGATCTGACGCGCGTCGTCCGCGTGAACGATCAGCGGCAATTCGCCCCGCACCACGGGGAGCAGCGCCTCCCAAGCGGGCACCTTCGCCGGGGGTTGGCCATTCTTGCTCGGGACGCCCCAGGCCTTTGCGTAGGCGTGGGCCTGGTCGAAGAATTCATCGAGTTCCTTGAGCCGCTGGTTGCGTTCCTTGGCCTGATCCTCGGGCGACTTGGCCTTCGTGCCGCGCGCGAGTTCCTTGGGCGTGACGTTCAGGTGCATCGCGGGCCAGAAGACGTGCATTGCGACCGGGGCCTTGACGGTCATTTCCTCCATCGTCCAGCCGGCGAGCGAGATCACCCCGGATTGGCCGCTGACCGTGCCGCCAAGTGGCAGCACCAGTGCATGCGTGATGCCGTTGGCGCGCGCGACCGGGATCAGCTCCGAATCCGGGTTCACGGCCAGCCAGGCGCGCACGTCGGGCGTGTGCGTGCCGGCTTCGGTCGTGTCCTGTGTGGCGCGCACGGCGGAAATCTCGGTGAGGCCGAGCGAGCTGGTCGGCAGGATGAGGCCGGGGAACAAGTGCAGGCCCTTCAAGTCAACGGTGCGGTCGGGCTTCGCGTTGGGCGAAGACTTCGTGACGGAAAGGATCTTGGTTCCGCGTGTCAGGACGAAACCGGGCGCGAGCGTCTCGCCGGCGACGGTGTGGACGGTTGCGTTCGCATACAGCACCAGTTCTTCGGGACTCCACGGCGCGAGCTGGGACTTGCTGCCGATGGACTTCCCAACCTGCGCGCCGGTTGGCAGCACGCAGGCCAACAGCAGGGTGAAGAACGCAGGCAGCAGTTTGGCGGCGAACATGGGCGCGTTTATGGCGGCTCGCGGCGGCAAGCGCAAGCGCGCCTTCCGCTCACGGGCGGACGGCGGCGAAGCGCAGGCCGCGCGTGCTTACGCGCAGCTCGGCGAGGCCGAAGCCTTCCATCACCGCTTCGTAGATGGCCGCACCGAAGAGAATCACGTCGGCGCGCTTGGGCGGCAGGCCGGGCAGTTCCCGGCGTTCCGCCAAGGGCAACTTCCAGAGCCGTTCTACGTGCCAGCGCAAACGCTCGGCAGTAAAGCGCGTGGCTTCGATGCGGTCGCGATCGTAGTCGGATAGTTGAAGCTCCAGCCGCGCGAGGATGCTCGTGGTGCCGCCGGTGCCCACAAGGCAGGGCAGGGCGGGGGTGAGCTGCGCCAGATGTGGGGTGAGTTGCGGGCGCACTTCGTGGTCGAGAAAGGTGCGGACCTGCGCGCGGAGGGCGGCCAGTTCGGCGGGCGCAGGCGGATCGGTGAGGCGTGTGGCTTCCAGCAGTCGCACGGTGCCGAGCTTGAAGCTGTCGCGGAACAGCGCTTGGCCGGCGTGGCCGAGGATGAACTCCGTGCTGCCGCCGCCCACGTCCAGAAGCAGAATTGGCTGGGCCCCGAGCGAATCGTCCGTCAGCACGCCTTGAAAAGCCCAGTCCGCCTCCTGCTCGCCGCTGATGACTTCTACCGCCACGCCGCAGGCCGCGCGCACGGCGGCAAGGAGTTCATCGGCGTTCACCGCGTCGCGGGCGGCGCTGGTGGCGATGACCCGGAGATGCGCTGCGCCCTGTTCGCGGGCGGTGCTGACGAAATGGGCGACAGCTTTCGCTGTATCAGCGATGGCCTCGGGGCGGAGCCGGTGGTCATCGTAGAAGCCTCGGCCCAGGCGCGTTTGCTCGCTGCCTTCCCAGACTGGATTGACGGCGGCGACGGAAACGTCCGCGACCAGCAGCTTCACCGAGTTGGTGCCGATGTCGATGACGGCGCGACGGGTCGAAGCCGCAAGGCGGAAGGCGGAAGGCGGAAGGGAGGCGGCGAAGTGCTCAGGGTCGTGGCTCACGGGACAAGGCACCTATAGCTGATCACTTCTCCTTCGACTCGCGCTTGGCCAGCACCGCCGCGCCCGTGATGCCCGCGTCGTCGCCGAGCTTGCTGGCGAGGATTTCAACCCCCTTGGCCGTGCCGGGCAGCGCGTAATCCTTAGCCGTCTCCACAATGATGGACAGCATGTCGTCCGCGAGCTGATCCATCACGCCGCCGCCCAAGACGATGACTTCCGGGTTCAGGAAATTGATGACGTTGGCGACGGCAATGCCGGTGTATTCGGCGGCCTCTTCGACGACCTGCTCGACGAACTTGTCGCCGCGCCGGAGCGCTTTGCGGAGGTCGCCGCTGCGCATGTCCGTCAGCTCCGGGCCGAGCATGTCGGTAAGCACGGTCTTCTGACCGTCTTTGACGGCACTCTGGATGCGGCGGAAGAGCGCGGTGCGGCTGGCGAGCGCCTCGAAGCAGCCCTTGTTGCCGCAGCCGCACTTGGGGCCGTTCACTTCGAGCACCATGTGGCCGATCTCGCCGGCGGTGCGGTTGAAACCCGAGTAAGGCTTGCCGTCCAGCATGATGCCGCCGCCGATGCCCGTGCCAAGGAAGATGCCCACCATCGAGCGCGGCTTAGGGTCCAGCTCCGTCTCATACACGCCGAGCGCGCAGGCATTGCAGTCGTTCTCGGCGAAGACCGGCAGATCAAGCTGCTTCTCCAACGCCTTCTTCAGCGGCACGTCCTCCCACTTGAGGTTCGGCGCGAAGATCATCCGGCCCTCCACCGGGTCAATCGCCCCCGGCGCACCGATGCCCACGGCGCGAATGTTGTCCGTGTGGAGGTCGCACTCGTCAATCACCTCGTGCACGCAGCGGGCCACGCGCTCCAGCACGCCCTCGGGGCCGCGCTCGGGCTTGGTGCTCATCTTGACTTTGCCGAGGCACTTGAGCTGCGGGGTGAAGACGCCGGCGAGAATCTTGGTGCCGCCGAGGTCCACGCCGACGAAGTGTTCGCGTTTGCCAGATGCTTCGGCCATGAGTGTATGGGATTGGTTTACCGAGTTGTGCCCGGGTCCCGCGCATGATGCAAGCTCAGCGGGAAACTACGCACGTTTAACCACTTTTTCTGATCTGCGGCCAGTCCGGAATTGTTACAAATCGGCTCGGGCCAGCACTATGACCCTCGTATTTCGTTCTGCTCTGCATCACCGCATCCGCGGGCGTTCACGGGTGGCGTTGCTTCCTAATTGGACCGGGCGACGGGCGGGGCAGCCTGGCGGCGTTCCTTGGCTTTCTCAGTCCAGGTAATGAGACCGGCTCCCAGCATGATCAGCAGCACGCCAGCCCAGCGCAGGGGCGGGATTTCCTCCTGTAGGAGAAATTTGGCGGTGAGGGTGGTCAGCACAAAACCCATCGCGGTCAGGGGCCAGATGAAGCTCACGTCGCTGCGCGAGAGCAGGACGAGCAGGGCGACGAAGAAGGTGGCTTCCAAGGCCACGCCCACGAGGATGTTGGCATTGGTGACGCCGGCTTTGACGGCCCGCCAGATTTCCGCGGCGTTGACCTGTTTGACCTCGCCGATCTGCTTGAGTCCCTTGCTGAGGAAGACGACGCCGATGGCCTCACAGACGAGACCGGCGATGAGGATGGCGAGGATTTTGGTCATGCTGGAGGGCGGCGAGGAGCGGGATTAAAACTCAAATTGAAGGGAGTGGCGGCCGCGTCAGGTGTCTGCATTGAATCCAGGTCTCAAACCCATTCCCTCCGCTACAAGTCCTGATAGCGGATGAGCTCGATGTTTCCCTCCGCCACCAGCGATTTCACGCGCGGGCTCACGAGGGCGTCGAATTCGTGGCGAAATTCGTCGAGCGAGGGGTGCGAGTAAAGCTCCGAGTCGCCGCGCGGCAGCACGGGCAGGAGGCGGGTGAGGTAGCGCTCGTCCACGCGGGCGTTTTGCAGCAGGCCGAAGACGCGGTCGGTGGAGCGGATTTCCGTGTGGGCGAGGTGGCGACGCGCGCGGGCGGACAGGCAGCGGAAGATGAGTGCGTGGCTGGTCCGGTAAAGCCACTGACCGCGAGCGAGGCGGAGGTCCAGGGAGAATGGGTCGTCGGTGATGCGCAGGTGACGGATGCCCCATTCCAGATGCCGGGCGGCCAACAGCCCGAAAATGGTGGGGTGGAGGTGGAGGTTCAGGTGGCCGTTGACGTGATCGAGCACCAGTCCGGTTGCCTTAAACTTCTTGAACTGCGCTCCGATCTCCCGGGCCAGCTGCAGGCGAAGACGGCTCTGGAAAAAGTAGCGCAGGCCGGCGGCGACGGGGGAGTTGGTGAACTCGCCCTGCGGAGTGACGAGGTCGGGGATCTCGAGGCGGTCGCAGGCCGACCGACCGCAGACCAGCGTGAGGTGCAGACCGACGCCGAGGGTGGGATTTTGTCGGGCCAACTCGACGGCCTCTTCAAAGGCCTCGCCGTTCACCATGAGGCTGGCCGTAGTCAGTATGCCTTCGCGGTGGGCACGGATGACGGCTTGGTTGATGGAGTGAGAGCGGCCAAAGTCGTCGGCATTGACGATGAGCCGGCGGCGGGTGGCGAGGATCGGCGCTCGGCCTGATTTGCCAAGGTGCTGCGCGTGATTTTGGAGCGGCCCGGTCTTCAGGCTCTTGGGCGTGGCGGGAGGCTCCGGGGGCGGCAGGGGACCGTTGGGGGCTGGGACATTGTCACGCGGGTCAACCGCTCCCCGGCGCTTGGGCTTGAACCCGGCGAGATCGTCCGGCGGTGGCGTCATGCCTGCGGGCGGCGTGAGGCGCAAAGGCAAATCGTCCACGCCGCGTGGCGCACGGCCGGCAGAACGGACCGGGCTGGAAGTTTGCTCAGACGCCATAGTTCGGCACCAATGCACCGGTGGCGGAGCGATACCATGTGCGGAGGATGAGGGCGAGCTTCTGGAGCTTGTGGAGCTTGGTGGGCTGGGGGGCGAGCACGGGGAAATCGCGTTGCTCGAGCTTGCGCAGCAGACGCCAATAGACCGCCCCCATCAGTTCGGCGGCGACCATCGCCCGTCGGTCCTCCGGCGGGAGGGTGGCCCGGGCCCGGGCGAAGTGATGACGGGCGCGGTTGGCGGTGGTCTGCGCCAAACGACGGAAGCGCGGGCTGAACTGGCCGGCCAGGATCTCCGCCTCGGTAACCTCGTGGCGGCGAAGTTCGGCCAAGGGCAGGTAAATGCGGCCGCGCGCGGCGTCGTTGCCCACGTCCCTGAGGATGTTCGTAAGCTGAAGCGCCTGTCCCAGGTGAATGGCGTATTCGCGGCACGCCGGCTGGGAGTAGCCGAAGATTTCAATGCTCAACAGGCCCACGACGGAAGCAACGCGGTAGCAGTATTGCTCGAGTTCGGCCCAGGTCTCGTAGCGGGTCACATCGAGGTCCATCTCCACGCCCCGGATCAGCTCATCAAACAGCGCAAACGACATGCCATGCGCGGCGATGTAGGGCTTCAGCTCGCAGTTGATCGGTATTTTGGGTTCCCCGCCGGAGCAAGCGGCCCGGATGTCTTCGCGCCACTGGGCGAGCCGAGCGCGGCGTTGTTCGACGGGCACGGTCTCCTCGTCGGCCACGTCGTCGACTTCGCGGCAAAACGCGTAGAGCGCGCTCATGCCGGCCCGCTTTTCCTTCGGCAGCATGATGAACGCAAGCGCCAGATTCGAGGCGCTGCGTTGCGTGATCTGCTCGCTGACAGGAGGGGTCATGAAATCAAGGGGCATGGCAACCTCGGGCCGGGTGGCGGCGCGGGTCGATCAACGACGAAAATGGCAGGTTCATGGAGCGCGGCGGGGGGGCAGGCCACCGGTTTCCGCAAGGGTGGGGTTGCGCGGCAGGCGCACCTTCCGCTTGCGCTTCTTGCGGCGGGAGAGGGTCAGGAAAAGGAGCAAGGGCACAACCACCAGCAGGACGGCACCGCTGATGGTGACCAGTTGACTGTCCAACCCGGTGCCCGCACGGGGAAGCCCGGCCTGAGGAAGCTCCACTGGCAGCGCTTCTGCCGCCAGGATGATGGGGAGACCGCTGGGCATAAGGGTCATTTCTCCAGCACGTCGGTGTCACCGTCAGGACTGGATTCAGTGCTGATGTTGAGCCGCTGCATCCGGTAGCGGAGCGAGTGACGCGTGACTTTGAGCCGTTCGGCAGTCTTGTTGATGCTGAAGTGGTTCCGTTCCAAAGCGGCCTGAATGAGCTGTTTCTCGAAGCCGGCCAGCGCTTCATCCAGCGAATCGGGGACGGGGACGGCGGCGCCGGGATCGCTCTTGCGCAGCTTCGTCTCGAGTTCGAAATCCGGGAGGTGCAGCGGATGGATTTGCGGGCCCGGGGATAAAATGACGGCGCGCTCGATGACGTTGCGCAGCTCGCGGACGTTACCGGGCCAGTGGTGTGCCATCAGCTTGGTGGCGGCCGGTTTGGCGAGGGTCATCACCGGCTTGCCAAGACCGCCGCAGAACTGGTTGAGGAAGTGCTCGGCCAGCAGACATACGTCCTGAACGCGTTCGCGCAGGGGCGGCGGCCGGAACTGCACCACGTTGAGGCGATGGTAAAGATCCTCGCGGAAGTGATTTTCCTGGATCGCGTGGATAATGTCCCGGTTCGTGGCGGCCAGCAGCCGGACGTTCACCCTTAGCTCCTCATTGCCACCCACGCGCGTGAAGGAGCCATCCTCCAAGAAACGCAGCAGCTTGGCCTGGAGTGACCGGCTCATGTCGCCGATTTCGTCCAGAAAGATGGTCCCGCCATCGGCTTCCTCAACTCGTCCCAGCTTGAGCCGGAGTGCGCCGGTGAATGCCCCCTTCTCGTGGCCGAACAGCTCGCTCTCGAGCAGGGTTTCGGGAATGGCCGCGCAGTTGATCCGGATGTAGGGCTTGCGGGCGCGGGTGCTTAGGCTGTGGAGCGCACCGGCAATGAGTTCCTTGCCCGTGCCGCTTTCGCCAAGGATGAGCACCGTGGCGTTGGTGGGGGCGACGGTTTTGATGAGCTCGCGCTGCTCGCGCATCTTGGGTGACTCGCCGATGATGCTTTCCAGGGAGTATCCGCTGGTCACCTTTTCGCGCAGGGCGGCGTTTTCCTGGAGCAGGCGATAGCGTTCGGCGCACCGGCTGACGTGCAGGAGGAGCTCCTCCGGGGCAAAGGGTTTGGGCAGATAGTCGCTGGCCCCGGCCTTGATGGCTTCCGCCGCCAGCTTCGGGGTGGCGTAGGCCGTGATCATCAGCATGGGCAGGTCAGGCCGACGCTTCCGGACGCGTGCGAGCAGTTCGTAGCCGCTGATGCCGCCAAGATGGGCGTCCGTGATGAGCATCAGGAACTCGCGCTTATCGACGAGTTGTTCCCCCTGCTCGGCGCTTTCGACCGTTTCCACCGCATAGCCGTCGTCCGCCAGCAGGGCGGAGAGGGACAGGCGCATGTTTTTCTCGTCGTCCACGAGAAGGATGGGCGGCAGTGGACGGGTCATGCGGCGGCGTTCATGGTTGCTTTGGCCGGAAAGGTTAGGGTGAAGGTGCTGCCCTTTCCAAGTGCGGATTCCACGGCCACCTTGCCGCCATAAATCTCGGCATTGTGCCGGACGATGGCCAACCCCAGTCCGGTGCCCTTTTCCTTGGTGGAAAAGTAAGGCTCGAAGATTTGCTCCCGCTGATAGTCGGGGATGCCCGGACCATTGTCGGCAATGGCAATGTGGATCGCGCTCCGGGCGTCGAGCCGCACCGAGATGTCGATCTGTCCGGTCCCATTCAGCGCATCGCGGGCGTTGGTGAGCAGGTTCACCAGCGCCTCGCGGAGGTGGGCGCGCTGCATCAGCAGAGGGGGGAGTGAAGGTGGGCAGGTGACCTTGATTTTTATCTCATGCTGGAGCGCGGGCGGGAAGGCACGTTTGAGCGCCTGCTCCAGTTCTTCGGCCACATCCAACCGCTCCACCCGGCCTTCCGCGAGTTGGGCGTAACCCATCAGTTCGGTGATGATGCGGTCGGACCGCACCACCTCTTCGCGGATCATCTCAATCTGCTGCAGCGCAGCGGGCCGGCTGTCTGCGAGGGATTTTTGAAGGCTGAACGCGGCATTGTTGATGATGGCGAGCGGGTTCTTCAGCTGGTGCGCGATCTCCGCGGCAAGCCGTCCCGTGGAGCGCAGCTGTTCCTGCCGCACGGCAAATTCCCGTGCCTCCTCCTGGGCCTGAAGTTGCAGGTCCGCCAGCACGTTGATGCCGTAGCACGAGAACGCCAGCAACAGCAGGAGCAGCACGCGCTGGGAGAGCGATTGCATGGCCTTGCCCTCGGTCATGTTGGCGATCGCGAGCGAGACGGCCCGCCCAAGGTCACCCGTGTCGTCTCCGGTGTCCGGCTGGGCGGCGCGTTTCCGTGAGAGGTTGCCCCCGGGCTTTACAGTGGCCGCGGCCGTCAGATTCGTGGATACCATTGCCCCATTGGTCGGAAGATTGGCGAGTTTGGGGGGCGGGACAGCCGGCATCGGCTGCAAGGTGACCGCGGTAATTTCGCTCTCCACGTTATCCTGGGCCTGCTTCAGTTCCACCATCGTCAAATCGAGCAGGCCGGCGAACAGATAGCACAGGATGATGAAGAGGTTCACCGCGATCTGAAGCCGCACCTGCGTGATGCTCACCGCGTTGCGGATGACCAGCACCAGGAAGACCCAGTAGGTCGTGCTCTCCAGACCGCCGGTGATGAGAACCATCAACGCCACAAACGTCCCGTCCACGATGTTCAGCACGAACACCCCCCACTGCACCCATGCCACCGGCAGGTAGTCCATGGCCAGCAGCATCAGGCCGATGAGGATGTTGGCCACCAGGTAGGCGCGAAACGCACCGCGCACGGTCTCGGTGCCCAGCTCACCGATGGTGGAGACGCCCTCGAACCAATTGGAAAGGAAGAAATAAGCGAGTGCGGCGAGGACGACAATTTTGATGGTCAGGCAGACATCCCGCTCGACGAACCTGATGCGGTCAGCCTGCTGCTCGGGCGAGACAGCCGGCGCCTTGAACAGGCTCGTCAGCAGCTTGGCTCGGGAGGAACGCGGGCTTGCCATACGATCACCGTAACAGCCGCAACCCCTCTGCCACTATCTCAGTCACATTCCACAGCCGCCCAAGGCCCTCGTAACCGCAGGACAACAAGCCCTCCTCTGGCCCGATAAACTTCGCGCCGCGCCCCGTGAGTGTGCGGACGTTGGCCTGCGTTGCTGGGTGTCCCCACATCTTCCCGTTCATTGCCGGCGCGATCAGCAGCTTCGCCTTGGGATTCAGCGCCAGCGCGATGCATGTCAAAGCGTCATCCGCCAACCCGTGCGCCAGCTTCGCGAGGCAGTTCGCCGTGGCGGGGGCAATGAGCAGCAAGTCCGCCTCATCCGCCAGGCGTATGTGCGTGGGCTGCCAGCCTTCCTCCTCGTCATACAGGTCCGTCACCACGGCGTGCCGCGAGAGGGTCTTGAAGGGCAGGGGGGTGATGAACTTTTGCGCGTCAGCGGTCATGACCACGCGCACGGCGCAGCCGGCCTTCACGAGCTGGCTGCACAAGTCCGCCGCCTTGTAAGCCGCGATGGAACCCGTGACGCCGAGGATCACGACCGGCGGGCGGCCTGCGGCGGTTGAGGAGGATTTGCTCATGGTCAGGCGGATCGGCAAACGACTTAGCCAGTTCATTAGCAAGGTGCCGGCAGTGTGTCACGGCCCTTTCCCCGACTAAACGAACTCTCCCCAGAGATCCTGCCCCGGAATTCCCTTCGACCTAACGGTCAAGTCCGCGGCGGTGGCTTGGGTCAGCTGCCCTGCTGGCCGAGCTTTTTACCGGCGATTAACAGGCGCCAGATAGCGCAGCGGAATTCCACTGCACTTCCAGGTGGTCCATGTGCACGGCGTTACACCAAGGCAAACGACTCACCGCTCGCAGGGTCCGGTTGGTAGCGAGACGCGTGCGGGGGCTGAAATTTCTCTGCGAACACAAAAACGATTCATCCGGCCTGTTCGCATGTGTTGAACCCCAGCAGTAGCTGGTTGCCTCCACGCATCAGGCTAATGGTCACTTTGCCGTCGAACAGATTGACCTCTGCGGCCTTGCTGCGGGCCGCACCTACTCCTCTGACCGTTTCCTGGCCGGCACTTTCACCGCGATCCTCAGCCCGTGTGGCGCCACGCTCTCTGTGCGCAGCTCTCCCCCTGATTGCCGGGCTCTTGCTCGCATTCCCACCATTCCCAGCGAGGCGCGATTCATGTTCGTTGCATCCGGATGCGGCAAGCCGCGGCCGTCGTCTTCGATGACGAGCCGGATTTCGTCCGCATCCGCCTCAAGCTTCACCTGCACACGCCTCGCGCCTGAGTGTCGCGCCACGTTGGTCAGAGCCTCCTGAGCGATACGAAACAGGTGGGTCTCCGTTTCATCCGCGTAACGCCCTACGCCGGTCGCGGTGAAATCGGCTTCCAGTTGGGTGCGCTGAGCGAACTTCTCGACCAGCCAGCGCAAACCCGCGTCGAGGCCGAAATCGTCGAGGATCACCGGCCGGAGCAGTTGTGAGAGCTCGCGCACGTTGGCGATGGATTCATCCACGAGCTGCAGACAGTCGTGCCGGATGGCCTCGAGGCTTGCCGTGCCACTCTTGGTCAGATTGGACCGCACGGCGGCGAGCGACTGCCCCAGCTCATCGTGCAGTTCGTGGGAAAACCGGCGGGCCGCCTGTTCCTGGGTTTGCAGCATGTGCCATGACACCCGGTCCAGCTCGCCGGACTGCCAATGAAGTTGCTGTATGCTCTGCCGCACGAAGCCAATGGTGATGAGCGCGCAGACTAGCGCGAGCGCGAGGCTTGCCCCCAGCAGCCGCGCGGCGTCCCCGCCCAGTTGGTCGGACTGTCGCTCGATGTCCCGTTCAGCCGATGCAAGGCGGTAAGAACTCGCGCGGACGAGCTCGTTTACCAGCTCAACGACGCGGTCATGATGGGTGAAAAGCTCCTCCAACTTCTCCCGCGGCACCGGCTGCGGCCCCTCCAGCGCACGGTGGGCTTCGGCGGTGAACGCCTTGACACTCGCCTGCAGCGCGGCCCATTGGCGGGTGCCCGCCACCGCGCGGCCTTCGGTGGACAGACGTGTCAGCTGCCGGTCGCTCTCGTCCAGCTCCCGGAGCAGCACGGCGGGGCTGGCGGGCTGGGAGGTCAGCTGGGCGACGCGATGCAGCACCTCGGTCATCGCGTTCTCCTCCATCTGCACGTCATGCACCAGCCGCGCGATGAGCAGCTGGTCGCGCGCCAGTTCGGCCACACCTTCGCGGATGAGCCGGCTTTGCCGCACGGCCACCCAGCCCGCCGCACCCAGCAGCAGGAGCACGAGCAGGAATCCCAGCGTCAGCGCCCGTAGGACATTGCGGCCGCTGATGCTCAGAAAGGTGAAGCGCATGGCCGACGGCGGTCACCCCACCAAACCGTGGCGCAGGGCGAAGCGGACCAGCTCGTTCCCGGAGTGCAGGTTGAGCTTCTCCATCAGCTTTCCGCGGTGCGCTTCCACGGTGTAAACGCTCAGTCCGAGCTGCGTGGCAATCTCCTTGTTGGTGCGTCCTTCCGCGATGAGTTGCAAAACCTCGCGCTCGCGGGCGGAAAGCAGGTCCATCGGGTTGGTGACGTGCTTCCGATAGTCTTCAAGCACGGCGTCGCTGACTTCGGAGCTCAGCCAGGCCTTGCCGGCGGCCACGGCGCGGACGGCGGCGAGCAGGTCGGCTTCGGTGGATTCCTTGAGCAGGTAGCCGCGCGCGCCGGCGCGGAGCATCTCACGGACATACACCCCGTCCTTCTGCATCGAGAGCGCCAGCACCCGGAGCCGGGGACAGGATTTCGCGAGCTGGCGGGCGGCTTCGATGCCGTTGAGCCGAGGCATGGTCACGTCCATCACCAGCACATCAGGCGCGAGCTGCTCGGCGAGCTCCATCGCCTGCCGTCCGTCGGATGCTTCCCCCACGACTTCCATGTCCGCTTGTTCCTCAAGGATGCGGCGGAAGCCGTGCCGCACAACGCGGTGGTCGTCGGCGAGCAGAATGCGGATCTTGGGCGGCTGCATGGCGGCAACTTATCCCCGGATGGCTGGAAACGCGGGAGACAGCGGCTGCGAAGACAGGGGCTCGCCTGCCTTGGCGTTCGCGTTGTAAACAGTGCTCACACCTCGGGAGCGGTTGAGCGTGCCTGCCGCATCTGCTCTGCGTTGTAGATGGCCTGCATCCGGCGCACGTCCTCGCGGACGCTGGTGCTGATCAGCAGGTAATCGAAATGCTTCCACTGGGCGATTTCCTGCCGCGCCACGGCCAGCCGTTTCTTGATGGCTTCGGGAGCGTCCTTGCCGCGCTTTTTGAGCCGCTGCTCCAGCACGGTGAGGGATTCGGGCGTGAGGAACACCTGCACCAGGGCGCGTGCCAGTTCGGGGTCGCTCGCCGCCTGGGTGCGGATGGCGGCCGCGCCCTGCACATCCACGGCCAGCAGCACGTCCTTGCCTGCGCGCAGTTTGCCCAGCACCTCGGCCTTCAATGTCCCGTAGCTGTTCCCGTAAACGGTCGCGTGTTCGAGGAAGTTCCCCGCCTGCACGCGCCGGAGGAAATCCTCCGCCGTGAGGAAGTAGTAGTCCACGCCGTCGCGCTCGCCCTCGCGGGGCTGCCGCGTGGTGCAGGTCACCGCCCGGCTGATGTTCGGGTTGTCCCTGAGCATCTGCTCGCACAAGGTCGTTTTGCCTCCGCCCGAGGGGGCGGAGAGGACAATCAGGAGGGAGTTGTTTCTCTGGCTCATCGGTCACTCCACGTTCTGCACCTGCTCGCGGAAGCGCTCCAGCTCCGCCTTCACCTGCACGACTTCACGCGAGATGACGGCGTCCTGGGCCTTCGAGCCGATGGTGTTGATCTCGCGGTTCATCTCCTGGGAGAGGAAATCCAGGGTGCGGCCGACTGGTTCTTTGGCCTTCAGGCAGTCGGCAAACTGTTTGAAGTGGCTTTGCAGCCGTGTCAGCTCCTCCGTGATGTCCGAGCGGTCGGCGAAGAGCACGACCTCCTTCAGCATCCGCTCGTCGTCCGGCGCGATGCCCTCCAAGCCCGCCGTCTTGATGCGCTCCAGGAGGCGGGCGCGGAACTGCACCTGCACCTGCGGGGCCTGTGCCGCGATGCGTCCCGCCGCCGCGCGGATCAGCTCAATGCGCGCCGCCAAGTCCGCCGCCAGATGCTCGCCTTCGCGCTCGCGCATTTTCACCAGCGCGTCGAGCGCCTGCTGCAATGCGTTTTGCACGGCCGGCCAAAAACTTTCCGCGTCCACCGGATCCGCTTCCGCTTCCAAAACGCCGGGCGCGCGCAGCACATCGGACAAGCGCACGCCGCCGCTCAGGTTCAGCTCCGTAGTCAGCTTGGCCAGCTCCACCGCGTAGGCCCGGGCCAAGGCCGTGTTGATCTGCGCCGCCGTTCCCGCATCCGCTCCGGCATGGACGGCCACGCGCACGTTGAGCCGTCCGCGTGCGATGCGTTTGTTGATTTCGTCGCGGACTTGCGCTTCAAGGGGTTCGAGGTCGCGGGGCAGGTTCAGCGTGATTTCTCCGGATTTCCGGTTCACCGAGCTGAGTTCCACCGTGACCTTGACGCCGTCCCGCGCGCACTCGCCGCGACCGTAGCCCGTCATCGACTTCATGTGTCCCCACTATGGCAGCGTGGTCAGGGCGGGCGAACATTTTTTACGCCGTGTGCGCCGTGTTTGGGGTGGTGCCCGCTTGCGACGCCCAGTCTTCGCCCCTACACTCCGCGCGTTGTCTGCTCCCTATCGTGAACTGCACCGTCTCACTTCTGGTCTGGTGGGCGGCAGCCTGTCTTCTCGCTGCGACGGCCCGCGGCGCTGAGGCCTCGGTGCACTTCGACCGAGACATCCGCCCCATTCTTTCCCAGCACTGTTTCGCCTGCCATGGGCCGGACGGCGGCAAGCGCAAGGCGAACCTGCGGCTCGACACCCGCGAAGGGGTGTTCAGCCAGACGAGCAGCGGCGGGCCGCTGGTCTCACCGGGCAAGCCGGACGGGAGCGCGTTGCTTCATCGGGTCGATTCCGCCAACGCCGATGAGGTGATGCCGCCGCCGGCGACCGGCAAGGGACTGACCACCGCGCAACGGGCCTTGCTGCGCCGCTGGGTGGAACAGGGTGCGCCGTGGTCGCCAGGTTGGGCCTGGACCGCGCCGCAATTGCCGGCGCTGCCGTCCGTCCGTCAGGCCAACTGGCCGCGCGGGGAAATTGACCGCTTCGTCCTCGCTGCACTCGAAGCCCGCGGATGGCGGCCGGCCCCCGAGGCTGACCGGGTCACGCTGTTACGTCGCTTGAGCTATGATCTCATCGGGCTTCCACCTACGCCGGTGGAGGTGGATGCCTTCCTTGCTGATGAGTCGGCGCAAGCCTACGAACGCGTGGTGGATCGCCTGCTGGCGTCCAAGCATTTCGGCGAGCGCATGGCGCAGCACTGGCTTGATCTCGCCCGCTACGCTGATTCCGACGGCTACCACGATGACTTCACGCGCGAGATGCATGGCTACCGGGATTACGTCATCGCGGCGTTCAACCGGAATCTGCCTTTCGACCGGTTCACTCTCGAGCAACTCGCGGGCGACCTGTTACCCGGCGGGACGCGCGAGCAGCTGATTGCGACGGCCTTCAACCGCAACGGGCCGACGACCTCCGAGAACGGTGCGGACGCGGAGGAATATCGCGCGCGTTACGCCGCCGAGCGGGTGAACACGACGGCGACCGTCTGGCTCGGCCTCTCGCTCGCATGCGCCGAGTGCCACGACCACAAATACGACCCGCTGACCACGCGCGATTACTACCGGATGTTCGCCTTCTTCAACCAGGTGCCAGGCAACCCTCTCGCGAACGGCCCGGAGGCGCAGCCCATTCTCCGGCTCATTCCCCCGGGCGGGGAAGCGCGGCTGCTTGCGGCTGAGGCGGAGATGAGATCCGCACAGGCCGCGCTGCGGAAACTCTATTACGAACCCCACGCGGCGTGGGACAAGGTGCAGCCGCTTTGGGAGCAGCGGATGCGTGAGACCAAACTCTCGCCGGCGCGGCTCCGTGACTGGCGCAGCGCTTCCCCGGCCGCGGAAGAAGCGAGTGCGCCCGAGAACCCGGCCGCCGCGCGCGGGCTGAAATGGAGACCCTTGCCCGATGGGGGCACGAATGAAGTGCGCCTGC
>CAZQEW010000007.1:0-5580 GCA_964591495.1 uncultured Klebsiella sp. | reverse complement strand
CGCGTGCGGATTGATGGCTATCAAACGCAGCGCACGTTCGAAATCCCCCCGGCGAAACGCGACACGAATGAGCTGTTCGCGGTGCGGCGGACCTTCCGCGAGCTGCACATGCCAGAAATTGACGCGGCGCAAATCCTCGTGGAGGCCGCGGTGGCGAAACACTCAGCGGCTGCCCGTGGCAGCTCGCAGTTGCGCGTGATGGCCGACAGCACGAACGCGGTCCCGACCCACATCCTGCTGCGGGGCGATTTCCGGCGTAAGGGCGAGCGCGTCACGGCGGGTGTGCCGGCCGCATTGGGTGAACTGCCGGCGGGCTTGAAAGCCGACCGGTTGGCGTTGGCCCGCTGGCTGGTGGCGAAGGAAAACCCGCTCACAGCGCGCGTGGCGGTGAACCGGTTTTGGCAAATGCTGTTCGGCACGGGGCTGGTAAAGACGAGCGAGGATTTCGGCGCGCAGGGCGAACCGCCGTCGCACCCGGAGCTGCTGGATTGGCTGGCCGTCCGCTTCCGCGATGGCGGTTGGGATGTGAAGGCGGTTCTGCGCGAAATGGTAATGAGCGCAACGTATCGGCAAGCGTCGGGCGGAGGAGGCAGTAATCCGTCTTCAGTCTTCAGTGTTCAATCGAGGGAAGCCCGTGCCACCACCGGACGCCCCACTGAAAACTGGCCACTGAATGCTGAACACTTCGCCCGCTCACGGTCGGCCGACCCCGAGAACCGCTGGCTCGCCCGCGGCCCGCGTTTCCGTCTGCCTGCTGAGTTCATCCGCGACACGGCGCTCGCGGCAAGTGGCCTGCTGGACCGCGCGCGTGCGCCGGAGGGCCGCAGTGTGCTGCCGTATCAACCGGGCCCGGATTTGTGGCGGGAGTTCGCGTTCGGCGAGAGCCTGAAATACATCCAGGACCACGACGGTGAGCTGTATCGGCGTGGCGTTTATCTGTTCTGGAAACGCTCCGTGCTGCACCCGTATCTGGCCGTGATGGACGCGCCCACGCGGGACACCTGCACGGCGCGCCGGCCCGTGACCAACACGCCGACGCAGGCGTTGGCGCTGCTGAACGAGACGTTGCTCGTCGAATGCGCGCGGGTTTTGGGTCAGCGGGTGTTGCTGGCGGGTGAACCGGACGATGCGGCGCGCGTGCGACTGGCCTTCCGGCTCGTGCTGGCGCGGCAACCGACGGACTTCGAGTCGCGCGCGCTGCTGGCCTTGCACGCGGACGCCCTGCGAAATTACCAAGCCAACCCGGCAGCGGCGGGAAAGCTCGTGTCCGTGGGCGAGTCGGTGCGACCGGCCCAGCTCGATGTGGTCCAACTCGCGGCTTGGCTCTGTGTGGGCAACGCGCTGCTGAACCTCGACGAAACCCTCACGAAGGAATGAGAGATCCGGTGAAAACTAAGCCCGACGAATTGAAGGCGGCACACGCACGCGAACCAGGTTCTTCGCAATCGGCGCTCCGGCCTCAATCGGCGGCATTGAGCCGGCGACGGCTCCTGCAATTCGGCGCGTATGGCTTGGGCGGGCTGGGGTTGCTGGCGGTGGCGGGCGGCGGAGCGTTGTCGCAGTTGCATCACGCCGCGCGCGCAAAGCGGGTCATTTTCCTCTTCATGGGCGGCGGGCCATCGCAGTTCGAGACCTTCGATCCCAAGCCGCAGTTGACCAAGCTGTGGGGCCAACCGATGCCGCACAGCTTCACGCGCGGCGAACGGGTGGCCCAATTGCAGGGCGCGCCGCTGTTCATCGTCGGGACGCGGCAAAAGTTCGCGCAGTGCGGGCGCGCAGGCGTGGAGGTCAGTGATTTGCTGCCGCACATGCGGAAGGTGATGGACGAGGTGACGGTCATCCGCTCGATGCAGACCGACGCCATCAACCACGACCCGGGCGTGACCTTCATGCAGACGGGGCATCAGCAGCCGGGCCGGCCCGCGATGGGCTCGTGGTTGAGCTACGGCCTCGGCAGCGAGAATGCGAACCTCCCCGCGTATCTCGTGCTGCTTTCCGGCCAGGGTCAGGACCAAAACGTGAAGGCGCGTTACTGGAGCAGCGGATTTCTCCCGACGATTCATCAAGGCGTGCAACTGCGCTCGCCGGGCGAGCCGGTGTTTTACCTGCAAAACCCGGCGGGCATGGATGCGGCGATGCGCCGGCGCATCCTCGATGGCGTGCGGGAGTTGAACGAGTCGCGGCAGGCGGCGGTGGGCGATCCCGAAATCGCCACGCGCGTCGCGCAATACGAGATGGCGTGGCGGATGCAGACGAGCGTGCCGGAGCTGACCGACTTGTCGAAGGAGCCGAAGAGCGTCTTCGACCTCTACGGCGAAGCGGCGCGTAAGCCGGGCACGTTCGCCGCGAACTGCCTGCTCGCGCGGCGGCTGGCCGAACGCGGCGTGCGGTTCATCCAGCTTTACCATCGCGGCTGGGATCATCACGACGGCATTCAAGGCCGGTTGGTTCAGGAATGCGGGGCCGTGGACCAGCCGTGCGCCGGGTTGTTACGCGACCTGAAGCAGCGCGGCCTGCTCCAGGACACGCTGGTAATCTGGGCCGGCGAGTTTGGCCGCACGCCGATGGCGCAGGGTGATCCCCAGGCGGAGAACTACGGGCGCGACCACCACATGAAGGCGTTCACCGCATGGGTGGCGGGCGGCGGGTTCAAGGCCGGCGCGGTCCATGGCGCGACGGACGAGTTGGGCTACAACGTGGTGGCCGATCCCGTGCACGTGCACGACCTCCATGCGACGATGCTGCACCTGCTGGGAATTAACCACCTGCGGCTGACCTACAAGTTCCAAGCCCGCGAGCATCGGCTCACGGACGTGGCGGGGCAGGTGGTGACTAAGCTGCTGGCCTGAGGGGCCAATGACCGACGGAGCGCGACGCCAATCAAGGGTGGTGGCACTGGGAATTAGTTGGTTACGGGGAATTGGTCATTGGACATTCCGTTTTCGCTTTGCCACTCTCCGGGCATGATTCTGACGCCGGCTGAATCGGAGAGCCTCGTTCAAGCGCAGCATTCCTCCCCGCACCAACTGCTCGGCATGCACCCGCTCGGCGATGGCTCCGGGCTGGTCGTCCGCGCGTTGCTTCAGAACGCCGCGCGGGTCGAGGTCGTGCCGGTGCATGAGCAGCAGAAGCCCAGCTTCGCGCTGAAAATGCTCGACGCACGCGGGCTGTTCGAAGGCGTGACCACGGCGGCGCAGCGACCCTACGCCTACGATCTGGTCATCACGGACTTTCAGGGGCAAACCCGTCGGACCCGGGATCCGTATTCCTTCTGGCCGTCGCTCGGCGAGACGGACCTTTACCTCTTCGGCCAAGGCAACGAGCGGCGCATCTACGACAAGCTGGGAGCGCAGCTCCGCGAGGTAGACGGCGTGCCGGGCGTGAGCTTTGCGGTCTGGGCGCCGGCCGCACAGCGTGTCAGCGTGGTCGGCCCGTTCAACCACTGGGACGGCCGCTATCACCCGATGCGAATGCTGGGTGCATCCGGCGTGTGGGAACTGTTCATTCCGGGACTGGGTGAGGGCACGCTCTACAAGTTTGAGATCCGTAACGCGCACGGAGCCATCGTGCTCAAGACCGATCCTTACGGCTTCTTCTTCGAGCCCGCGCCGCAGAACGCCTCCATTGTCTGGAATAACCGCAAGTTCTCCTGGACGGATGCCGCGTGGCTCGAGCGTCGCCGTTCACGGGAGCCGCTGCGGGAGCCGATGAGCATCTACGAAATCCACCTCGGCTCGTGGATGAAGAAGAACGTGGCCGAATCCTACAGCTACCGCGAGCTGGCTCCGTTGCTGGTGGAATACGTCACGCGGCTCGGGTTTACGCACGTGGAGTTTCTGCCGGTCTCCGAACACGCCTATTATCCCAGCTGGGGTTATCAGGTAACGGGCTTTTACTCGCCCACGTGCCGTTACGGAACCCCGGATGATTTCCAGTTTCTCGTCAACGCGCTGCACGAGGCGGGCATCGGGGTCATCGTGGACTGGGTGCCCGCGCACTTCCCGCGTGATGACTGGGCGCTGGCGCGCTTCGACGGCACGGCGCTTTTCGAGCACGAGGACCCGCGGCAGGGCGCGCATCAGGACTGGGGCACGCTCATCTTCAATTTTGGCCGGCACGAGGTGCGCAATTTCCTCACCGCCAACGCCCTGTTCTGGTGCGAGCGCTTCCACATTGACGGACTGCGCGTGGACGCCGTGGCCTCGATGCTCTACCTCGACTACTCGCGCAAAGAGGGCGAATGGGTGCCCAACAAATACGGCGGCCGTGAAAACCTCGAAGCCATCGAGTTTCTGCGCGAGTTCAACCACCTCGTCCACACCGAGTCGCCCGGCGTCATCACCATCGCCGAGGAAAGCACCGCCTGGCCGCTGGTCACCCGGCCGCCGTATCTGGGCGGGCTGGGCTTCAGCTTCAAGTGGAACATGGGCTGGATGCACGACACCCTGCGTTACTTCAGCCGGGATCCCATCTACCGCCGCTACCATCAGAATGACCTCACATTCGCGATGCTCTACCACCACAACGAGAACTTCGTCCTGCCGCTCTCGCACGACGAGATCGTTCATGGCAAGGGCTCGCTCGCCGGCAAGATGCCGGGTGACGACTGGCAGAAATTTGCGAATCTCCGCGCGTTGCTGGGTTACCAATGGCTCTTTCCGGGCAAGCAGCTGCTCTTCATGGGCGGCGAGTTCGGCCAGTCAAAGGAGTGGAACGAGAACAGCGCGCTCGACTGGTGGCTGCTTGAACAGGGGCCCTATCATGCCGGCGCCCAGCGCTTCCTCGGTGATCTCAACCAGCTCTACCGCAGCCACCCTGCGCTCTGGGAGGCGGACTACGACGTGGAAGGCTTCCAATGGGTGGACTGCTCGGACAGTCAGCACAGTGTTCTCTCCTTCCTGCGGCGCACCAAGGACGGCCGCCAGCAGGTCCTCGTCGTCCTGCACCTCACGCCGGAAATGCGCTCCAACTACCGCATCGGCCTGCCGCACGGCGGCTACTGGCGGGAATTGATCAACAGCGATGCCGCCATCTACGGCGGCAGCAACCAGGGCAATCTCGGTGGCGTGCAGGCCGAAGAAATCGAGATGCACGGTCAGCCCTTCTCCGCTGAGTTCACCATCCCGCCATTGAGCGTGATGGTGTTTGTAGCCTGAGCACGTCTGGTGAAGCCTTTTCCATGGTCCGCGAGCTAAAAGGATTTCAATATTCGACTTTAGTTGCCAGTGACCTTGTGCGGGATGGCGTTGGTCTTGAGCTGCATCGGCATTTCGACAGGCAGGATGAAGTTGTCGCCGAGATTTTCGCTTGTGACAAAGACGGGTCATGGACTCTCTCTACTTTCGATTGCGATGTGCCGCTTGAAGTAATCGAAGAGTTCATCGCGGAAGCAAAGGCAAGGCTCAAGACTTGGCCCATGGCATAGCCAAAGCGACTGGCGCTGGTTTGCTGGCGTGAAGATACAGGCAATCACCGGCTTGGACTTAATTTTCCGGTTGGATGTCTTGCTTCGCCCCTCGAAAAGTCTACTGCCATTTCTGTATTTCCTCCCGCACCCGCAGGGGCTACTTTCCCCACATA
>CAZQEW010000006.1:49175-70922 GCA_964591495.1 uncultured Klebsiella sp. | reverse complement strand
TCGCCAAGCTCCGCCCCATCCCGCCCGCCTACCTGCCCAAGCAGGTGAACCTCAAAGCCCGCTAGCCAGGGATGCGCGATGCGCAGGAAGGGACCGCAGCCAGCACACTGCGGGCCGAGGTGAAGGTCAGCGGTGCCCTCACCTACACCTCCCCGCCGCCCCCTTGACTCCAAGTCCACCGCAGGCAAGCTGCGCCCATGCGTTGCGCCTTCGCCTTTGCCCTCCTCCTCGCCACCCTTTCCCCAAGCTTGGCCGCAGACTGGCCCATGTTCCGCGGGCCGGAGGTCAACGGCATCTCCCGCGAGTCCGGCTGGAGCACGGCCTGGCCGAAGGACGGCCCGCCGGTGAAGTGGCGCGCGAAGGTCGGCCTCGGCTTCTCCACGGTCGTCATCAGCGGGGGCAAACTGATTGCCACCGGCCACGATGGCCGCGCCAAGGGCAAGGACACCGTCTGGTGCCTCGACGCCGCGACGGGGCAGGAGCTTTGGAAACACACCTACGCCGCGCCGCTGGGGAACAAGTATTTCGAGGGCGGCACCACCGGCACGCCGACGATTGACGGCGGGCGTGTCTATCACCTCGCTCGCGAGGGCGATTTCTTCTGCTTCGAGCTGGCGACCGGCAAGATCCTGTATCAGCGCCAGCTCGCGAAGGAATTGGGCGTCGAAGTGCCGGAGTGGGGCTTCGCATCGTCGCCGCTGGTGCAGGGCGATTTGCTGATCCTCAACGTCGGCTCCCACGGCACCGCGCTGGACAAGGCCACAGGCAAGACCGTCTGGCAGAACGGCAAGGGCTCCGCCGCTTATGCCACGGCGGTGCCCTTCGATCTCGACGGCGCGCGCTGTGTGGCCCTGCTCGGGCACCGGGATGTCGCCGTGGTCGAGGTCGCGGGCGGCAAGGTGCGCTGGCAGACGAAGTTCGAGACCGGCTACGACACCAGCGCCACCGCGCCCGTGCTGCACGAGGGCGCACTGGTCGTGGGCGGCTACAACCTTCCCGCCGTGAAGTTCAACCTCCGCGACGGCTCACCAGCAACCGGCTGGAAAACCGACACCCGCATCCACTTCAACAACGGGGTCGTCCTCGGCGGGCACCTCTACACCTTCCACGGCGAAGCCGGCAAAGCCGAAGGCGAGTTGCGCTGCCTCGACTGGCGGACGGGCGCGACGCAGTGGGCGCAGAAGGGCCTCGGCGTCGGCTCACTGCTCGCGGCGGACGGGAAGCTGATCGTCCTCAGCGAGGCGGGCGAACTGCTCGCCCTCGCCGCCAACCCGCAGAAGTTCGAGCCCCTTGCCCGCGCCCACCTGCTCGGCAAGAAATGCTGGATCAGCCCGGTGCTGGCCCATGGTCGTGTTTACATCCGCAACGCCCCCGGCGACCTGCTGTGCGTGGACGTGACCGGTAAGTAGCAGTCCGCGGGAGACGACTTGGGGTTGCCGCCGCCCGCCACCTCGCGCAAGCTGTCCCGCGACATGCCCGACGCGCCGCGAATTCTCTACTGCCACTGCCAATACGCCCAGGTCGTCCCGCCCGAGGTGAAGGAGGCCGTGCTGCGCAAGCTCTCCGATTCCGGCGTCGCCTTCGACGCCGTGGCCGACCTCTGCGAGCTGAGCGCGCGCCAAGACCCCTCGCTGAAACGCCTCGCCGACGGGGGGCCTGTGAAAATCGCCGCCTGCTTCCCGCGCGCCGTGAAATGGCTGTTCCACACCGCCAAGGCCGACCTCCCGCTCGACACCGCCGAGGTGCTCAACATGCGCGTGCAATCCGCCGAGGAAGTGTGTGCCGCTCTCTTCAACGGCGCAGTTCAGCCAAACCTTCCCAAAGGCAAAGTCACCGCCACCGACGCCCCGAAAGCCGCCGCCTGATTAAGTTTTAGGCATTACCCATCACTTCCCATGAGCCTCACCACCGCCGCCACCCTCCGCGTCGTCCTCTACGAAGGCACCGACTCCGCCCCACTCGCCAGCACCGACCGCTTCTCCGCGCTGACCGCGCTGCTGGAGAAGGGCTTCGCCGTCACCCGCGCCGTCGCGGGCGGACGCGTCGCGCCGCATGAACGCGGGTCGCTGCTCGTGCTCGGCCAGTTCGCCGGGCGCACGCCGGAGGCCGAAGGCGTGACCGCCGGCACCACCGTGCGTTTCCAGGACATCACCGGCCTCGACGCCCCGAGCATCGCCGAGCGCGCCGAAGCCGTGCAGACCGAGACCGGCGCCGCGCGGCACGGCGAGTGGAAGCCGTGGTTCCCGGTGATTGACTACGACCGCTGCACGAACTGCATGCAGTGCCTGAGCTTCTGCCTCTTCGGCGTCTATGGCGTGGACGAGCAGAACAAAATCCAGGCGCAGAACCACGACAACTGCAAAACCAACTGCCCCGCCTGCTCGCGCGTCTGCCCCGAGGCCGCCATCATGTTCCCGAAATACAAGGCCGGCCCCATCAACGGCGACGAGGTGCAAGCCTCTGACCTCGGGAAGGAGAAGATGAAAATCGACATCTCCTCGCTCCTCGGCGGCGACGTCTATTCCCAGCTCCGCCAGCGCAGCGACGCCGCCAAGGCCCGCTTCAGCAAGGAGCGCGACGACAAAAAGGCGCTGGCCGAACGCCAGAAATGCCTCACCAAGCTTGCCAGCGCCGCCAGTGACATCCCGCAAGAAGTCCTGATGAGCCTGCCCTCCCCCGAGGAAATCATGCGCCGCGCAGAAGAGGCGAAGGCGAAGGCCCAGGCGGCGCTGGCGGCCAATGCGGCAAAGTAGTGGGTGGTCGAGCCATGACCCAACGCTTGCCGCACTTCAGCGCTTCACCTAGCTTCAGCACATGACGTGGCAGGAGAAAATCAACGCGTGGCGCAAGTTGCGGCCCGCCCAGCGCAAAGCCATCCGGCTCGCGCAGGCACCGCGTCAGGTCGCCTTGAGCATGGCGTTCGAAGGCGAGCCGGTGGACTGGCAATGGCTGGAGGAACTACACCGCCGCAAGGCAGCACGCGCTTCGTAGAAACGACGCGCGGTGTCCTGTCCTTCCAACAGCTCGCTCCGCTGCTGGCTGAACGGGCGCTCCAAATCCAAGAGGACATTGAGGAGGATCGCTTCGCGCCGCTCCCGCTCGACGAAACCCTGCTGCAGGACCTGCATCAGCGGCTTTGCGGCGACTTGATTCCCGACTTAGCTGGTCGTTGGCGAACCATTGCCGTCCGTGTCAGCAACCACGAGCCGCCACCGGCTCATCAAGTGCCAGCCTTGATGCGCGACTACGCCCTCGACCTTGCCGCCCGCGGCGTGGGTGCTTTGCCCGACAATGACGAGCTGTTCATCGAGTCATTGGCGTTCGCCGAAGGCCGGCTGCTTTCGGTCCATCCCTTTCACGACTTCAACGGGCGTGTGACCAGACTTTGGCTCGCGGAGATTCTCCGACGCGCCGAGTGGCCGCTGCCCGACCTCGTCCCGAGCGATGAGCCAGGAAAACAAATCTACCTTCGTGCCTTGGCAGCGGCGGACAAACGCGATTATCGTCCGCTCATGGAAATCTGGCGACAGCGGTTCGATGGTGCCAAGGTCAGCCTCTAACTGCGTTCGGGTAACTATCAACATCGTTTCCAATGTGCTTCTTCATCTCCATCGGAATCGCGGCGAAGCACGCTGACGTTCTGGCACGGGAGTTCGGGAGAGGCTTTCAGCTACACCCGACGGCAAATCCTTCGTTCCGCTCGTTGCTTAAGAAGGACGAAGCCGCTGTGGTGCTCACCAGCGGCGGTTGTTCGTGTGACCTGTATTCTTTCCTGCCAAACCGACGCAAAGGACAGCCATCCTTTATCGGACTCCGCCTGGACTGCCGTCCGAAAATTGCCAAGGTGGCCAAGGAAGCGGGTGGGTTGGCACTGCTGACGCATTTCTACTCCGGCTCGGTTGAGGAAGAACGATTTTCAGTTGGGGTTAGCAAAGCAATTCCCATTGCCAAGGCGGTATTGGACCAAACCGACTTCCCGCCGGACACCCTGATTCGCATCAATATCTAGCTGGCTTTCTCATGCTCCCCGCCCTCGCCCTCCGCACCCTCCGTTCCGCTGACAAGCGCTGCATCGCCAAGTTCGTCTGGAACTTCGGCGTGAAGGGCATGCTCTCCGTCGAGCGCTTCAAGCGCCGGCTCAAGCGCGGCGAGACCTTCCCGCCGTTTCTCTACCTCTCCATCATCAACTCCTGCAACCTACGCTGCCAGGGCTGCTGGGTGGATGTCGAGGAGAAGGACTCCATTGACCTCGCCACCCTGAACCGCACCATCGAGGACGCGCAGGCGCACGGGAACAGCTTCTTCGGCATCCTCGGCGGCGAGCCGTTCATGCACCCGCAGCTCCTCGACTTGCTCGCAGCGCACCCGGACTGCTACTTCCAGATTTTCACCAACGGCCAGTTCATCACCGAGAAGGTGGCCAAGCGGCTGCGCGAAATCGGCAACTGCACGCCGCTCATCTCCATCGAGGGCCGCGCGGTGGTCAGCGACGAACGGCGCGGGAAGAAGGACGTGCTGAACAAGACACTGCGCGGCCTCGACCACTGCCTCAAGGAGGGCATCCTCACCGGCGTCGCCACCAGCGTTTGCCAGACGAACATTGACGAGCTGCTCACCGAGGAGTGGCTCCAGCACCTCATCAACCGAGGCGTTCACTACGCCTGGTATCACACCTACCGGCCCGTCGGCCCGAAGATGAACATGGCCCTCGCGTTGCGGCCCGACCAGCTCGTGCGCGTGCGCAAGTTCGTCACCGAGATGCGTGCGCGGCTGCCCATCGCGATCATTGACGCCTACTACGACGGCGAGGGCCAGGCGCTCTGCCCCATGTCCACCGGCGTCTCGCACCACATCGGGCCGAAGGGCGACATCGAGCCGTGCCCGATCATCCAGTTCGCCACGGACACGATCCGCGACGAGCGCGGCATCTACGCGACGATGCGCGACAGCGCGTTCCTCAAAGACTTCCGGGAACTCAGCGCCGAGCACACGCGCGGCTGCGTGGTGCTGGAGCGGCCCGACCTTGTGAAGCAGCTCGTCGTGAAGCACGGCGCACGCGACACCACCGTGCGCGGCACCGCGCTGGCCGAACTCGACGCGATGACGCCACGCTTCAGCCAATGGCTTCCCGGCGAGGAAATCCCGGAGAGGCACTGGATGTATCGGATCGCGAAGAAGTATTGGTTCAGCGACTTCGGGGCGTATCGGAAGGCGGACCATAACCAGACGGCTGCGAGGAAAGCCAAACAGCTTGCCGCGGCCGCCTAAGGTCCGGCCCATTAGCGGTTTCCGTTCGTCGTAAGCTCCGGCATCTGGACGACAGGTGACCGGTGCCGCCGGGACTAGATGGTCTGGGCCATCTATTCGGCAGGAGTGCGGACGTTTTTGAGCATGTAGGCGAGCAGCAGGGCAAGTTTGTAGCCCAATGCAATGGCAGCCACCAGGAGCATGCCGCCCGCCGTGCGGGTCATGTTGAGAAGTGACTTGTCCGAGAGGTGGCGCTGACTGACCGACACAAAGTAACTGAGCAGAACGAACCAGGCGAGGCCACCGCCTGCCACGCCGGCGATGCAGACCGACTTGCTGTTCCAGTTTGGATCGACCCATTCGTGGGATAGAAACGTGGCTGACAGGGCCACCCAGAGCAGCAGCACGCCGGGGTTGCCCAACGTGCGCACGAAGCCGGTCATGAAGGCCGTGTGCGGATGAAAGCGGTCCTCCATCCTTTCGGCTCCGCGCGACGTGGTTTTCACCTCCTTGGCAAAGAGATATTTCAGGCCCAGATAGCCCATCAGGGCGAAGCTCGCGAGCTGGAGGATCGCCTTGGCCAGCGTGGTGGTGAACAGCTCGGAGAAGCCGGCAAAGCCGATGGCGCAGTAGATGGCCTCCATCAGGACCGATCCGGCCCCAATCAGCACTCCCCAGCGAAAACCCCGCTGGGCCCCTTCATGGATGATGGTGACGTTGATCGGCCCAACGGGGATGGAAACGAGAAAGCCGCTGACCAAGCCGGTCAGAAAAGCTTCCGCAAACGGATAGTCGGCAAGCATGGTCAGGCGTCGGGCGACGCGGGCTTTCCATTGCCCTCTTCTTCCTCCTCATCCTCCTCGATTTCCTGCCGCATCTGGCGGGAAATCTTGGGCCGTATGAAACCGTAGAGCAAATAGAGCGTGAAAACCAGCGGGGCAACCACGGGCACGATGCGCTCCCAAAGGGCGATCACCGTGGCCAGCACCAGCAGGATGATGAGCATTTTGTGGAACGGCTTGCTCCCGCGCCAGTTGAACTTCTTGAACGACGGATATTTGACTTCGCTGACCATCAGATAGGAGAGGAATAACAGCAGCACAGGCAGCACATAGCGCCAGCTCCCCACGGCAAATTCCTTCCCCTCCCACCAGATCAGGAACAGCGTCAGCGAGGCCACCATGCCGGCCGCAGCCGGGATGGGCACGCCCGTGAATTCACCGGATGCATTCTGGTGCGACTGAGGCATCGCGGCGAGACAGTTAAACCGGGCGAGCCGAAAGGCCCCACAGATGAGATAGACCGCCGCAATCAGCCAGCCGAGTTCGGGCACGTCCACAAAGACATCCCGCAACACGATGCGGTGGACCAGGAACGCCGGGGCAACACCAAAGGAGACAACATCCGCCAGTGAGTCAAACTCGCGGCCGAAGGGACTTTCCTTGCCGACCATGCGTGCCACCCGGCCGTCCAGCAGGTCAAAAATGCAGGCCAGCAGGATGTAGAAGAGCGCCGCCCGGATGTTGGGGTAGGTCGGGTCCACACCGGGATCGAGCTTGGCCTCGACGATCTTGGTAATGGCCAGGAAGCCGCAGAACAGGTTCCCGGCGGTCATCAGGTTCGGCAGGAAGTAGATCTTCAGCCGGCCGTCGTCCGAACCGTTAGTTTCAAGAGTTGTCCGTGATGTGTCCATGAACGGACCCAAGTTCAGCGCTCAGCGTGATGCATGCGCGGATGCTAGCCAGCGTGCCCCGCTTGAAAAGCGAATTAAGCTCTCACTTCGCGGCCGCAATCACCGCCGGCTGCACGCGCTGGCCATCCTTTAACCGGTCGCCGGGATAGAGCACGACTTCATCCCCCTCGCGCAGGCCGGAGAGAATCTGCGTCTCGGTGCCGCTGGTGCGGCCGGTTTTGACGAGGCACAGCCGGACGGTGTTGGTAACCAGCTGGAAAGCCGCCCACTCGGCCCCACGCCGAAACAGCGCCCCGGCCGGCACCTTTAACGCACGCGGATCCTCCCAGAGGATGATGCGCCCTTCGACCCGGAAGTTGTCCCCGAGGCTGAGCCGCTCTTCCGGCGGCGTGAGCAGGTCCACGACCACGTTCACGCGCTGTTCCTCGACGCCCAAGGCGGAAATCTTGGTGAACGCCGCCGGCTCCACCAGCCGCACCTGCGCGCGCAAGGGCTGCGGTCCACCCCAGTGCTCCAGCTCGACCTTGGTGCCGGGCGCAAGGGCTGCGCCGTCCCGTGAGAGGGCCTCAATGACCGCCTCCAAGTCCGCCGGGTTGCCCAGTTCCATCAACGGTGTGCCGGCGTTGACCACCCGCGCGCTCTCCTCGAAGACCCGCAACACCCGGCCGCCGACCGGTGCCCGCACCTCAACGGGCGTCTGCGTGGCATTGCCCGCACCGGGCGCGACGCTGAACTCCCGCAACTCGGCCTCCGCCTGTTTGAGGGAGCTTTCAGCCACCGCCAAGTCGCGCGTGGCAGCCGCTTCGCGCGCCTGCACCGTCTCCAGTTCCAATGGCGAGACGACCTTGTCCCGGCTCAATTGGTCAATGCGCCTCAGCTCGGTTGCTGCGAATCTCTGGGCCTCCCTGGCCCGGGCCACGCTGGCGACAGCCACATCCCGTCGCGCCTCGGCCAGCGTGCGCGACCGCACATCGAGCAAGGCCGGCGGCAGTGGCTCGATGACGGCCAGCGGCATGTCATTGGTGACCTGCGTGCCGGCCTTCCAGGGCACCCGCCGCAGATAGCCCGCCACCGGGGCAGCGACGACATAGCGCTGCCGGATGCGGGTCTTGCCCTCCTCGTTGACGGTGACGCGCAGCGGTCCGGTGGTGACCCTCGTGGTCTCCACGATGGGCGGCTTGGGCCAAAGCCCGGCCACGATGAGGCCCGCCAGCAGGAGCGCACCCACCCATGGCACCACGCGGCGGAGCAAGCGACCTGCCCCGCCGTTGCGGCGAGGCGTGGGTTGGGCAGCAGAGGAACTCATTTGCAAAAATGGACTTCAGCTTACTCCGGCGCCCGCAGCGCCCCGACGAGGTTCAACTGGTTCAGCCGGCGCAGCACGAACAGGCCCGACAGGGTTGAGGCGATGGTTACGACCAGCACAGCAAAGGCATAATTGCGCGTCGTGAACACCAGCGGCAAGCGCACGGTTTCCGTGTTCACCTGCGTGACGATGGCCGTGGCAAACCCCGTCCCCACCAGCAGCCCGAGCGGCACGGCGCAAAGGGCGAGGAGCACGAGTTCCGTGACCAGCACGGCCCCGACTTCGCGCTGCGAGAAGCCGATCACCCGCAGCGTGGCCAGCTCGCGCGACCGCTCGGCCAGCGAGATGCGCGCGTTGTTATACACCACGCCAAACGCCACCACCGTGGCGAAGGTCAGGTAAATTGTCTGGATCAGGTTGATGCTCGCGGCCGTGGTCTGCTCGAAGTTGCGGCGCAACGACTCCTTGATCGCCACCCAACCCACGCGCGGCACCGTCTTGAGCGCGCGGAGGAAGGCCCCGCGCTGCATGGCATCCACCGTGAAGCTTGCCCCCGTCACCAGATCGCCCTCGCCCAGCAGCCGGTTCAATGCGGTCAGCGACAAATAGGCGTTCAGCCCGGCCAGATCCTCGGCCAGCCCCACCAGCGGCACCTCCGCCGTGAGCCGCCGGCCCTCCAGCACCTCGATGCGGAGCACGTCGCCGACCTGCGCGCCCAGCACCTCTGCCAGCTTGGCCGACAGGATGACGCCATGCGCCGGCGGCGCGAGCTGCCGCGGACCCTTCCCGATGATCCGCGAATGCCCGCCTTCCGCCGCCAGCCCCTGCAGGCCGATGAGCCGCGTGCGATGCCCGAAACGGATGCGCGCCGCCGCGTTGCGAAACGGCTCCACCGTCCGGACGCCCGGGAGATGGGCAAACGCATCTCGCGCACGGCGGTCCTGCGGCTCGATCAAACCCACCGTGATGTCCTGCCGCTGCGTCACGTCCCACTGGAATCCGAGCACCTCGGTCACGCTGTCGCGAAAGCAGTTCGGCACAATCATGATGCCCGTGGCCAGCGCCAGCCCCGCCACGGTGAAGAACGCCTGCATCGGCCGGCGCTCAATGTTCCGCACGGCGATGCGGAAGGCGTGCGAGAGCAGATGCGCGATGCCCGTGCGCTCCAGCAAGGCCGGCCGGTAATTGGCCGGAGGCTCGGGCCGCATTGCCTCCGCCGGTGGCAGCTGCGCCGCACGCCGCACCGCGCTGAACACGCCCGCCACCGCCGCAAAGGCGCTGACGCCCAGCGCGATGGCAAACGCCCCGCGGTCGAGCTGGAAGCTCAGCTCGGGAAAGCGGAACCACATCCGATACATCACCACCAGCTGGCGGCCCATCAAGGCCCCGCCTGCCCCGCCCAGTGCCGTCCCGGCCACCACCATCACCAGCGCAAATTTCAGGTAATGCGCCACGATCATCCGGTTCGCGAAGCCAAACGCCTTCAGAATGGCGATCTGCTCGCGCTGGAGGTTCAACAGGCGTGACAGCACCGCGTTGACCATGAACGCCGCCACACTGAGGAACACCACCGGGAAAGCCACCGACAGCGTCCGGAGCACGGCGATTTCATCCGAAACGCGGATGTGCGAAGGATGATCCGCCCGTCCGTGCGCGCCGCGGCCGCCGTAGGGCTCCAGCAGTTTGTCCAGCGCCGCGATCACGCCGCGCTCGCCCGCCCCCGGCTCGAGCGTCAGCGCCAGCGAGTTGAAGGCCCCATACAGGTCGAACGCGTAGGCCAGCTCCTCGTAGGGCAGCCAGAAAATGCCGTAAGTGCGGTTGTCCGGCAGCGCCGCGCCCGGACGCGACTCGAAGATGAACTCGGGAGAAAGCACGATGCCGGCGACGCGGAAGGTCTGCCGCCGGCCGTTGAGCAGCATCGCGATGGCATCGCCCGGCTCCAGCTTGTTCGCCTCGGCGAAGGCCTCGCTCACCAGCACCTCGCGCTTGGCCCCGGGCCGGAACCATTGCCCGCGCCGGAGGAACAGACGGTTCAGCTCCGGCTCGCCGAAATCCGGCAGCGAACGCACGTTGCCACTGGCCGGCTCCTCCAGCCCGGGAATGTCGAGTGTGACCTGCACGGACAAACCCGGTTGCACCACCGCCACGCCCGGGATCTCGCGCACGCGTCCGACCAGCGAGAGCGGGGCTCGCTTGAGCGTGGCAAACACCTCCGCGAACCGGTGCGCACGGTAATACTCATCACTGGTGGAGGAGAGCGAATGGATGAGGCTGCGCGCCATGATGAGCATGGCCAGACCGCACGCCATCACCAGCGCAACCGCCAGCGCCTGCCCCTTCATGCGGGACAAGTCACGCCACAGCTTGCGGTCGAGGTGGGGAAGCATCACCAGTTGAGGCTGTCCGGACGGGCGCGGCGGGCGTTTTCGCGCGTGTGATGCACCCGGCCATCCGAAAAATGGATCACCCGGTCCGCCATGTCCGCCATGACCGCGTTGTGGGTGATGATCACCGTGAGCGTGCCCAGCTCGCGGTTGACGCGTTCGATGGCCTCCAGGACAACGATGCCGGTCCGCACGTCCAACGCGCCCGTCGGCTCGTCGCAGAGCAGCACTTCCGGACGCTTGGCGATGGCCCGGGCGATGGCCACCCGTTGCTGTTCACCTCCGGAAAGCTGCGCGGGGAAGTGATCCAACCGCGGGGTGAGGCCAACCATTTCGAGGGCCGCCTCCGGGGCCATGGGATCCCGGGCAATTTCGGTGATCAGCCCGACGTTCTCCCGTGCGGTGAGGCTGGGAATCAGGTTGTAAAACTGGAAGATGAAGCCGACGGAATCGCGTCGGTAGCGGGTGAGCTGGGCTTCGTCGGCGTGGGTGAGGTCGAGATCGCGATACCACAATTGACCGGCGGTGGGGCTGTCGAGGCCGCCGAGCTGGTTGAGCAGCGTGGTCTTCCCGCTGCCGGACGGGCCCAGGAGGACGACCAGTTCGCCCGCGCTCAGGTCCAAATCCACCCCGGCCAGGGCGCGCACTTCCGCCTCGCCGGTGCCATATACCTTGGTCAATCCGCGGGCGCGAAATACCTGCGGCCGTGCCGGAGCGGCGGACGGAGTGTGGGAGTCGGGACTCATGATCGGACCGAGCGGCCGACAGCTTGCCCGCAGCAGGCCACGCGCGTCGAGCGTCCAACCGCACGGGTTCACGGCGGCCTTCAAGAGGTGCCGACGGTGAAGCTTGTCAGGCTCGCGCGGGCGTGATGACCTTGGACCCATGCTCGCCCTGCATCGTCTGTTGGTTGGATTCGTCTGGTTTGGAGTGCTGCTTGAAGGCGCGTCGCGCCTCGGCGCAGCTCCGGCCAAACGCCCGAACTTTCTGTTCATTCTGGTGGACGATCAGTCGCCGTTTGACCTGAAGGTCTACAACCCCAAGTCCGGGTTGCAGTCACCGAACCTGGACCGGCTGGCAGCTGAAGGAATGGTCTTTGACGGGGCGTATCACATGGGGTCATTCAGCGGCGCAGTCTGCACGCCGTCGCGGCACATGATCATGAGCGGACGAACGGTGTGGCATCTTCCCATCGCCCCGGGGGCCATGCAAAAGGGACTGTGTCCGCCCGCCTTGGAACAAAACACCATCCCCGCCGTCTTCAACCGGGCCGGGTATGCGACCATGCGCACCTGCAAGATAGGCAACAGCTATGAGGCGGCAAACAAGCTCTTCACCGTGCGCCACGACGCCACCAAGCGCGGCGGCACGGACGAGAGCGGCAGCGTCTGGCACGGCGACCGCGTGCTGGACTACCTGAAACAGCGCGAAACCACGAAGGAGACCAAGCCCTTCCTCATCTACTTCGGCTTCTCCCATCCGCACGACACGCGTGACGGCCGCCCGGAGCTGCTCGCGAAATACGGCGCGGTGAACCACACCGATCGCACGCAGCCGCCTCCGCGCGATGCCAAGCAGCCCAAGCTGCCGCCCAACTACCTGCCCGGCCACCCGTTCAAGCATGGCCACGACGATGTGCGCGACGAGGTCTCCGTCAGCGGCGTGTGGGACCGGCGCGATGACGCCACGATCCGGAACGAGCTGGGTCGGGAATTCGCCTGCAGCGAGAGCATTGACCAGCAGATCGGGCGCGTGCTCGAACGGCTCAAGGCGATGGATGAACTGGACAACACCTACATTTTTTACACGGCGGACCATGGCATCGCCATCGGCCGGCATGGCCTCCAGGGAAAGCAAAACCTTTACGAGCACACCTGGCGCGTGCCGTTCATCGTCAAGGGCCCCGGCATCAAGGCCGGGAGTCGGGTCGTGGGCAACATCTACCTGCTCGACGTGCTGGCCACGCTCTGCGATCTCGCCGGCATTCCGGCGCCGGAATCGAACGAGGGCTTGAGCTTCAAGCCCGTGCTGACGGGTCAACAATCGTCCGTGCGGGACGTGCTCTACGGCGTTTACAACGGCGGCGGGCGGCCAGGGATGCGGGCGGTGCGCAAGGGCGACTGGAAGCTCATCGAGTATGACGCGCCCGGCAGTGCGGTGCGCGCAACGCAGCTGTTCAACCTCGCCAGCAACCCGGACGAACTGCTCCGCGAGCACCACGACCCTAAGGTCGTCGCGCTTACCGGCGTGAAGCCCGCGCTGCATCAGGTCAACCTGGCCGACGACCCGCGCCACGCGCCGAAGCTCATGGAGATGCGCGCGCTACTGCTCGCCGAGATGCGCCGCCTGCACGATCCGTGGCGTTTGTGGAACCAACCGGATGACAATCTCCCGCCACCGGAGTCGACCCCCAAGGCCGGCAAGGCAAAGAAGCCGAAGAAGTAACCAACCGCACCCTACCTCAGGCTGTTGGAGATGACGCTGGGCGCGGTCGTCTGAATGACCCCGCCCCGCGGCATCACTAGGCGGGCCACGACAGCCAGCCGCCCACCTGTCGGCCGCGGACCCTGCCACGGAAGCTGAAGTTCATAGCCCGTTCCGAGGGAGCTGGTGCCCGCGAAATCTGCGAGCCGTGCCGCTGGAAAAGCCCATGTTTGCGCCGGCTTTATCCCGGGCGAAGCAGCGTCAGGGACGGCCCCGTCGTAGGCCATGATTTCCAAGGTGCCGGCCCGAATGGGCAGTCCCTTGGCACGGGCACGGCTGCTGGCAAAAACCCGCACCACCAATCCCCCGGCCCGCCCCGGCTGAGTGGGCGGCATTGTCACCGGCAGCACCAGCAGATGCAGTTCCTGAACCCCATCGCTGCCCCCTCCTTCGGGAGCGGTCGCACAACCGAAGAGCCCAGCGCTGAATGCGAGGCAGAAGGTGAGTGAAAAAAGCCTGCGCGACCAATGGCACAGGGTGTGGCCAGACAGCGGTGCCGATATTTTTCCGATCATGCAGGGCTAAGCTTAAGAGCCTGCCGGCTTGCGGCCACCAGTATTTGCCGGCGGCGTGGTGGAGGGCGGGAATATGCGCTCCATGATCGGCTGGTTGAATTCGTTGCGCTTCAACTCCAGGTCGATTCGGGAGCGATCCAACTGATCGCGAGTGGCTTCAGCCGGATCCGTGAGGGGGACGGCCATATCGCTGCTGGCGAGAATCTGTGGGGTGAGAAAGATGAGGAGCTCCTTCTTCTCCCGCGAGATCTTCGTGCTGCGGAAAGCCACCCCGAGATACGGGATGTCGCCAAAGAAGGGCACCTTGCGCTCACGCCGATCCTCCTGAGTGCCGATCAGGCCGCCGATGATGATGGTCTGGCCGTTCTGGACGCTGACCGTCGTGTTGGCGCGGCGTTGGTTGATCACCGGCACCGTGGCCGACGCATTGATCTTCACGTCGGAGCTGGCCAGCGAGGAGTTGGTGGTGCCCAAATCCAGCTTCACAAAGCCGTCCGGGCTGATCTTCGGTGTCACGGTCAGGTTCACGCCGATGTCCTCATAGCGGAACGAGTTGATGGTATCGCCCTGCACGGTCACGCGGCTGTCGGTAATCAGCGGAACGCGCTGGCCCACGTTGATGCTCGCCGGCTTGTTGTCGGCCGTAACGATCTGCGGCCGGCTGAGAACCTCCAGCTTGGAATGCTCCTTGAGGGCCTTGAGGATGAAGGTGGTGTCGCCGCCGGTCAGCGCGGCCGTGAAGCCATTCTTGACCGCGTTCGCGACGCCGAAGTTCACGCCCGCCGAATACGTCGGTCCGCCGGTAACGTTCCATTCCAGGCCGATGTCCCGGTTTTCGGTCAGGGCCACTTCCGCCAGCACCACCTGAATCATCACCTGCGGCCGTGACTTGTCCAACTCGACGATCAGCTGTTCCACCTGGGTGAAATAGCGCGGGCTGGCCGAAAGCAGCAATGTGTTGCTGTTGGTTTCGCCCACCACGGCCACTTCGCGCTCCAGCATCTGCTGCGCGGCTCCGACGGCATCCGCGCCGAGCACCTGCGTCACGCGCTGGCGTTCCTGGTCGAGGAAGGTCCGGACCGCGCCGGCCACGTCGGATGCCTGCGTATTCTTGAGCCGGACGACTTCCGTGCGCCGGTCATTGGCGGTGGAGGTGTCGAGTGATTCGATGATCTGCTCGACCATCTTGACGTAGTGATCCGTGCCACCGACAAGCAGGCTGTTGGTGCGAGGATCCACGGTGACAGTCAGGGCGGCCTGCTCCGCCGAGCCGAGCGTGGCGCTGGCGGCATCGTTCGTGCCACCGGCGCGGACCAGCGTGTATTGGATCGTGCGCTGGCTCGCGGTCGTCGCGGTCGCGGTCATGCGGAACATCTGCGTGAGAATGTCCGCCATTCCGCGGGCGGAGGAGTTCTTCAGCGCAAAGACCTTGATCTTCGCTTCCTGCGGCGAGCTCGCGTCCAAGCGTGTGATGATTTGCTCCAGCAGGCCCATGTAATCCACCGGGCCGCTGACGATGAGCGAGTTCATGCGCGGGTCGGGCGTGATAAGCACGGCCTCCTTCAAGGCCGCCGTGATCAGTTCGCGGCCTTCATTCGACCGCGTGATGAACTGAAGCACCGACTGCGCGTTCGGGTTCTGCTGGTCGGTGAGCGGCGCGGGCTTCGTGTTCAACGCGGCGTTGAGGATGGTCGAGAGCGCATCCGCCCGGGCGTGCTTGAGCGGGAAGACGCGAATTTCCGAGACGCGCGCGACCTGCTCGGTGTCCAGGCGCTTCACCAACTCGGTAATCCGCTGCGCGTCCACCTCGCCGCAGGAAACCACCAGCGCGTTGATGCGCTCGTCAGCGGTGACCTGCACACCGGCGTCGCGGAACAAGCCTTGCACGGTGAGCGCGACTTTCCGCACGTCCGCCTTCGCGAGCGGGAAAACGTGGATGGCGAAACCGTTCCATGCCGGCTCGGCGTCGAGCTGCTTGATGAGCGAGTCCACGGCGGTCATGTCCTCGACGTTCGCGCCAACCAGGAGCGCATTCACCCACGCGTCCGCGATGATGGTGAGGGGGTCGTTCGGCTCGCCCCGCACGCGCGGCGGGCGATTGGCAAAAATGGGCTGCAAAGTGGCCTGAAGCTTCTGCGCTGTGGCCTTCTTCAGCGGGAACACGCGGAAGTTCAGCTTGCTGAAAGTGCCCTCGCCGTCGAGCTGCGGCAGGATGCGCTCGACGAAGTCAAAGGCTTCCTTGCCGCCGGTCACGAGCAGCGTGTTCACCCGGTCGTCGGCGATGACGGTGGCGGGCACGCGGCGCTGGTTGGCGTTCACGGTAAGCGCAGTGTCGGCGGCCTGCTTCGCGGTGAAGAACTGCGTGAGCGTCGCGGCCAGCGTGCTGGCGCGCGCGTGCTTCAACTGGAAGAGCTTCACGTCGCCGGTGAGGTTTTGCTCCTGCGTGTCCACGCGTTTGATGACCTCGCGCACGACCGCCATCGTCTCCGGGCTGGCGCTGACGAAGAGCGAGTTGCTGCGCGGGTCCACCGTCACGGCGAGCTTGTCGGCGGCCGTGGAGCGCGGCGCGCCGGGCAGCTGGCCGGGCCGGTAAAGCCCCTGCTGCACCAGCGAACTGAGCATCGCCCCGACGCGCGCGGCGTCCGCGAACTGCAACGGGAACACTTCCAGCACGCCGCCCGCGATGGCCGGTTCGGCATCAAGTTTCTTCAGCAGTTCCTGAATCAGCTCCACGTTCTCCTTGCTGGCAGAGACGACGAGCGAGTTGTTGAGCGCGTCCGGCTCCAGCTTGATTTGCGTGGCTGGCAACGGCGGCTGGCCGGGCAGCGTCTGCGCGGTGCGGCGGGCGGCGAAGATGCTTTCAATCATCGCGGCCACGCGGGCGGCGTCGTTGTGCTTGAGCGGCAGCACGGTGAGCTGGAGCGACGGGTTGTCCATGCGCGTGTCGAGGCGCTGGAGCAGCTCGTCAATCGCGCGGTTGTCCTCCTGGTTCGCCGTGATGAGGAGGCTGTTGCTGCGCGGGTCGGGCAGAATCACCGGCTTGTTCCGCTGCACATCGGTCGTGCGCGCGGCCGAGTAACGCTGCTCGAAAAGCGTCGTCAGCGTCGCAGCCAGCAGCCGGGCATCCGCGAACTGCACGGCCACGAGGCGGATGCGCCCGGCCAACGCCGGCCCGGCGGTGTCGAGCTGCTTGGCGAGCGCCTGCACCATGTCAAAGGCATCACGTCCACCGCCCACGAGCAGCGCGTTGCTGCGCTGGTCGGCGAGAATGATGACCTTGAGCGCGTCGGCCTGGCCCTTGTTTGCCTGGGCGCGCTGGGTCAACCGCGCGTCCATGAGCTTCTGCATGGTGACAGCGACGACGCTGGCGTCCGCGTGCTCCAGCGGCAGGATGCGGATGTCGCGCAGGTCGAAGGGCAACTGCCGGTCGAGCGATTGCAGCAGGCCCTCGATGACGGCGAAGCTCTTGGCATTGCCCGCCACGATGAGCGAGCCGGTGCGCTCGTCGAGCGTGATGACGGGCTTGTCCTCGTTGCGAACGGTCCCCGCGCGCTGGCCGGTGTAAAGATCGGCCAGAATCTTCTGCACCGCCGTCGGGTCCGCGTGGGCGAGCGGGAAGATGCGGACGCTTTCCATGCCGGAGGCCGAGGGCACATCGAGCTGCTCCACCACGTCGGCGATGAGCGGCAGCATGTCGCTGCGGGCCGCGACGATGAGGATGTTTGAGAAATCGTCGGCCTGCATGGCCAGCCCGGCGCGGGATTTGGCGGTCTCGGTAACGCGCGGCGCGGTGGCTTCGCGCAACGTGCGGAGCCGCGTGACCTGCGTCTTCAAGCCCTCGGTGCCGGGCACGGGCGCGCCCTCGGCAAAGACGCTCTGCAGCATCGGCAGCAGGCGCGCGGCGGAGGCGTGCTTCAGCCGGAACAGCCGGACTTCCGTGACCGGGTGGTCCACCGCCTTGTCGAGATCTTCCACCAGCTTCGAGGCCAGCTCGATGGACTCGTTTTGGCCGCTGATGATGAGCGTGTTCGAGCGTGCGTCCACGCCGATGCCCACCGGGTTGACGAGCGCCTTGCCGGTCAAGCCCTCGGGCTGTGCGCCGGGCCCGCCGGGGCCGGTGGCCAGCGTGCGGCCCTGCGTGAAGATGCTTTGCAAGGTGGTCGAAACCGTCGCGGCGTCGGCATGCTGAAGCTTGATGATGCGGACGTTCACGCCCTCCGTGATTTGCGGCGTGTCCATCAGCTCCACCACGGCGGCGAGGGCCTTGAGGTTGTCCGGCGTCGAGGTGAGCAGCAGGCGGTTGCCGCCGCCGGTGCCGTCGGCGGTGATTTTGATGGGCTTGGTGAGGTCGAGCGAAACGGCCTCGCCATTTTCACCCAGCACGCGCAGCCGGCGAATCTGTTCCTGCAACTCGCGCGCTTCGGCGGTCTGGGTTCCCTGGGGACCGGGGCGAATCATGTTTTGCAGCACGAGCGCGAGCGACGCGGCGTTCGCCTTGCGCAACTGGAATACCATCACCTCGGCCTCGATGTGCGGGGCCGGCTTGTCGAGTGACTGAATCATCTTCTCGACCTGGTTGATGATGGCGTCCCGCGCAACGACCAGCAGTCCGCGCGAACGCGGGTCCACGGCCACCGTAACTGGCTCACCGGGGCGGATGACGTTGAGCTGCGTGACCATCTGCTGCACGAGCGGCAGCACCTTGTCGGGCGCGGCGTTGGTGAGCGGCACGACACGGAAATCGAGCTGCGCCGACTGTCCTGATCCGTCGAGCTGCTTGATGAGCGACTCCATCAGCGCGAAGTCAGTGGGCCGCGCGCGCACCACCACGCTGCGGGTGCGCGGCTCGGCGACAACGGTGATTTTCGGCGGCTGCTCGACGGTGCGCGCAGGCTCGCCGGGCCGCTGCGGCGGGACGGTGACGGGCGGCTGGCGCAACAGCTCGTTGAGGGTGCGCGACACGACAACCGGGTCCGCGTCCTTGAGCGGGAAGAGGCGGAACTCGGCCTCGTTGCTGTAAAAGTTCAACGACAAGTCACTGATGATGCGCTCAACGTTGTCCAGCTCGGCAGCCGGGCCGGAGAGCAGGAGCGAGTTCGCATTCTTGTCCACGGCCACGACGACTTCCGGCACGGCGTTCGTATCCACGGCGGCAGCGGGCGCATTCGTGCCGGCCGGCGGGGCGTTCGTGCCCAGCGGTTTGGGCGGGTCCAGCTTCTCGACGACGCGCACGGTGCCGCGCGACATCTGCGGGTAGATGTTTTGCAGCATCTTCGCCATCTGCTCGGCCACGACGCGGTCGAGCGGGCGCAAGCGGACTTGCAGGCTGTTGTCCTTGCCCTGCTCGTCGAGGCGCGTGATGAGATCCTGGAGCTGCGCGAGGTCGCCGCGCTTGGCGATGAGCGTGATGGAATTGTTCAGCACGTCCGCCTCGATGACCGGCTGCTCGCCCTTGGGCCGGTCGGTGAAAAGCGCCTCCAACTTGCTGGCCACGTCGAAGGCCTTCGCCTTCTTCAGCCAGACGAACTGCACGTCGCGGTCAGCCCGCTCCGGCGCCTTGTCCAGCGTGGGCAGCACCTTCTCGACGACTTTGAAATGGGCTGGCGTGCCGGAAATGATGAGCGAGTTGGCGCGGGGGTCCACGGTGACGTTGGCAGCGACGCGAGCCCGGTTTCGGCCCACGCCTTGGAGCAACTGCTGGATGATGGCGGAGACCTCCTTTGCCGTGCCGTTCTCCAGCTTGTAGATGCGAATCTCGACCTCGTCGCCCTTCATCTCCACGTCGAGCGATTGGATGAGCTTCAAGATGTCCTCGACCTCGCCGTTCGGGCCGTTGATCAGCAGCGTGTTCGCGCCGGTCACAGGCGTGACCGTCGTGCGCGGGAGCTTGTTGCGGCCCAGCTTCGCGGTGAAAGAAGCGGTGACTGCGGTCGCGACCTCCTCAGCCTTGCCCTTCGTGAGATGCACGGCGTGGAAGGTCGTCTTGTCGCCGGCGGGCGCGGCATCCATCACGCGGAGGAGCTGCTCGACTTTCTCCAGCTCCGTGCGCGTGGCGTCCACGATGAGCGTGTTGTCATCGCCGCCCGCGCTGATGAGCATGCGGTCCTCGCGGTCGGCGGTCCCGGTCTGGCGCGGGAAGAGGCGATTGAGCATCACGACCACGGCGGCGGCTGAATTGCGCTCCAGCGGGAACACGCGCACCTCGCGGCCGAGCGTCGTGCCGGCCTTGTCCATCACGTCGGCGGTCTCCTGCATCAGCGCGAGCTGCGCCTCGGTGCCGACGAAGATGAGCTGGTTGCCGGGGATGTCCTCGACAATGACCGCGCCCGCCGTGCCGACGTCCGGCAGGCTGCGCGCGCGTTCCTCGAACACTTGGCGCATCTTCGGCGCGGTCTCCGTCGCGCGCCGGCCTTTCAGAGCGAAGACCCGCATGCCGCGCACCGCATTGGTGCCGGTGGCGACATCCAACTGCTCGACCACCTGCGCGGCGGAGAGCAGGTCCTTCGCCTCGCCGGTGACGATGAGGCTGCGGTTCTTCGCGTCCACCACCACGCTGATGCGCTTGGTCGGGCGGCCGATGCGGTCCATGGTCACAAACGCGTTGGTGAGAATCTCCGTCACCTGCGCGGGGTCGGCGGCCTTGAGCTTGAAGATGCGGGCATTTGCGCTCTGCTGGCTCGCCTTGTCCAACTCCCGCACAAGGTGTTCAACCACGGCCAACTCGTTCGTCGTGCCGGTCACCACGAGGCGGTTGGAGTTTGTCTCCGCCAGAATCAGGGTGTCGCGGGCCGACGTGCCGGGCCGGAGCTTGGACTGCTCGAGGTAAAGCGGCCGGAGCGTGGCAGCCAGCGAGCCGGCATCGCTGCTGGTCAGGTCGAAAAACCGGGTAGCGCGGGGTTCCGTCGCCGCCGCCCCACGCAACTGATCGACCAGCGCCTCAATTTCGACGAGGTGATTCGTGCGACCCGTGACAATGACACGGCCGTTACGTGTGTCGGGAAGAAATGTGGCATCCGCCGGGTCCGAGAGCGGCCGCGTGCGCCACTTCTCCTCGTAGAACGAGCGCACCAGCGGCACCAGCCGCGTGACCTCATCCGCCGGGCCGAGGTCAAACGACTTGGTCACACGCTCACCGGGGGTGACTTGGAGCTTCTGCAGGTCTTCAAGGATGCGGGTGAACAGCTTCAACTGGGCGTCGTTGCCCGCGAGGATGAGCTGGCTGCCACTTGCGTCGTCCATGACCAGCAACTCCGCCACGGCGAGTTCCGGCTGCGTTTTGACCTGGTCGTCGTAGAGCTTGCGGGCCTGCGAGAGCAGCGTGCCCGGCGTCGCGGAGTTGAGCTGCACGGTCTGGATTTTCCGCGCGGGCTGCTCGCCGAGGGATTGGTCGAGCTGCTCGATGATGGCGGGCACGGCGGCGAGTTCCTTCGCGTCACCGGTGACGATGAGCGTGCGGGTCTTCGCGTCCACCGAGACGCTCACGCGCTTCTGCGCGCGGCCCAGCGTGTCGAACCGCACCAGCGCCGTGGTGAGCACCTCGGCGACTTTTGCGGGGTCGGCAGACTTGATTTTAAACACGCGTGCCGTCGCGCTCTGAGCAGCGGTCGTATCTAGCTTCTTCACCAGCTCGGCAATCGCCTCCAGCTCCGGGACCTCACCGATGGCGATGACGCGGTTCGCGCCAGTGTCGGGCATGATGAGCGTGTCCGGCGTGAGGTTGCCGAAGCGCGACTTGGCCGACTCCGCGTAAAGCAGCTTCAAGGTCGCCGCCAGCTCCGTCGCGCTCGCGGTGGTGAGATCGAAGAGCCGCGTCTCGCGCGCCTGCGGCTTGGCTTTCGCCGTGCCGAGCTTTTGCAGGATGCCTTCAATCTCCTTCACGTGCTCGGGCCGGCCCGTGACGATGACGCGGCCGCCCTGCGGATCGGCGACGATTTGCGCGTCCGCCGGGTCGGTCTCGGGGCGGTCCTTCCACTGCTCGGCGTAAAGCTTCTGCACGATGGGCAGCAGCCGCGCCACGTCGTTGGCGGAACCGACTTCAATCATCCGCGTCTCGCGCGCGGTGGCGGCGGTCGCCGTTGGCTGGAGGCGGGCGAAGATGTCTTCGATGGCCTTCAACTG
>CAZQEW010000006.1:24653-49165 GCA_964591495.1 uncultured Klebsiella sp. | reverse complement strand
CAAGCTGCGGGTTGGCGGCGAACTGGTCCTTGTAGAGCTGGAGCGCGAGCGCCATGACGCGCTTCGCCTCGGCGAGCTTGCCGAGGTCAATGACCTTCGTCTCGCGCGTGGCGGGCGCACCACCGGCAAGCGTGTCCGCAATCTGCTGAATCGCCTCGGCCTGCTGCTTCGTGCCGAACACATTCAACCGGGTGCCGCTGGCGTCGGCGTAAATCGTCGCGGGCTTCTGCGTCTTGCCGAGCGATTGCTCGGAGTAAATCGCCGTGACCTTCGGCAGCAGTTCGGTGGCGGAAGCGTTCTTCAGCACGACGGGATGCAGCTCGCGCTGCAGCTCGTCAGGCTTGGCATCGAGCGAGTTTACCAGCGACTCGATTTGCGCGAGCATCGGCTCGGGGGCGAGGACAATGAGCCGTTTCCCATTTGGCGTGATGCTCACGAGATTGGTCGCTGCGCGGGCCCCGCTCTGCGCGGTGAAAATGCGGGTGGCGAGCGTGGCCAGCGCGTCGGCGTCGCCGCGCACCTCGATGAGCTTCATGCCCTTCGGTTTGTCGTAGTTCGAGGGGTCAACGCCCTCGTTGTCGAGGCGTTGGATGATGTTTTCCGCGTCCTTCAAGTCCGCGCGCGTGCCGGCCACGACAATGCTGTTGGACTCGCGGTCCGCCGAGACGGTGATGCGGCGGATGGGCTGGTTCCGCGCGTCAAACTTGACCATCGCGTTCGAGACGACGCCGACAATCTTCATCGCGTCGGCGTTGTTCAGTTTGAAAACGCGCGCTCCACCCGCACCCTCGGGAGCCTGGTCGAGCTGCTCGACGATGGTGTTGACGGCCAGCAGCTCGTTCCGTGCACCGCTGATGATCAGCCGGTTCGAGGCAGCGTCGGCGATGATTTTCACGGTCGGCGTGAACTCCGGCCCGCGCTGGCTCTTGAGCAGCTCGGTGACCAGCGGCGTGGCGAGCGACGCAATGGACGTGGCGTCGCCCTGCTTCAACTCCATCACGCGCATCTCGCGCGGCTGCACGTCGCCCGGCGTGTCGAGCTGCTGGATGACCTTCGACGCGGCCTCGACCGCGTCCGGCTCGCCGCTGAGGACAAGGCTGTTGCTGCGCGCATCCACGAGCACCTTCACGGTCTGGGCCTGCGCGTTAAGGCTCTTCTCGACGAGCCCGGAAATCTCGACAGCCAGCGCGGAACGGAGCCGCACGACGCGCGTCTCATCGCGGGCGGGCTTCTTGCCGGCGGGGTCGAGCTGCCGAATGATGGCCTCGACGCGGATGATTTCCGCGTCCGCGCCGCTGACCATGATGCGGTTGTTCTTCGCGTCCGCGAGCACGGTGGCCGCGCCCCCGGGCGGCTCGTTCTGTCCCTTGAGCTGCTCCTGATAAAGCTGCGTGACCAGCGGCGTCAGCTCGGTCGCCGTGCGCGCGTTGAGTTCCACGGAGCGGAACTGCCGGGCAAGATTTTGGGTCGTGGCCGTGTCGAGCTGCGTGACCAGCTCGCGGACGCGCTGCAAATCCTTCTGCGCGGCGAGCACGATGATTTGCTTGCCGCTCGCATCGGGGATGAGCTTCGGCTCCATCTGCGGATCCGTGCCGGGGCCGCCCATCTGCGCGAGGAGCTGCGTGGCGAGCGTGATGATTTCGGTCGGCGTCTTGGCGCGGACGGGCAGCACGGTCATTTCGCGGCGCTGCGTCGCGGGCGCGAGGTCCACCACCTGCACGAGCTGCTCAATCTCCTTCAACTGCTCCGGCGTCGCGGTGACGAGCATCCGGTTGTTCGCGTTGTCGGGGACGACGGACGGTTTGGGCTGGCCCTCGAACCGCCGGTCCCCCATGCGGTCGGTGAGCAGCTTCTCGAAGCCGGGGAAGACCGCGTCGAGCTTGGTGTTCTTGAGCGCGATGATGGAAAGCTGGCGGTTGAGCACCACGCCGTTCTTGCCGCGCAACTGCTTCACCAATTCCTCGATGCGCAGCAGGTGCGGCTCGCTGGCGGTGACGATGAGCCGGCCGTTGTCGTCGCTCATCAGCTTCGCGTGCGCGCCGGAGTCCAGCGCGCCCGCGCCGCTCATCTGGTTGCGGTATAGCTCCTCGACCACCGGCAGCAGGCGCTTCGCATCAGCGGCCGTGCCCACATCAATGAACCGCGTCTGGAGCGGCTGCGGCTGCGAGGTGCCGGTTTCCAACTGCGTGAGAATCTCCGTGGCCGTCTGCAAGTCGCCGGGCGAGCCGGTGATGACGACGCTCTTGCTGGCCGCGTCGAACGTCACGCTCGCCGTGGTGCCCGCGCGCCCGCCGGGGTCGCGCCGCGTGAGCGCCTGCGTGATGATCTGCGCGAAGTCCTTCGGCTCGGTCGCGCGCGGGCGGAAGACCTTGGTGAGCATCACCGATTGCACGCGGAGCGGCGTGTTATTGGTGTTCACGTTGCCGGTCGTGCCCTTGTCCACGCGGTTGACGAGCAGGTCAATCTGCTCCAACTGCGCCGCGACCGGCGAGGCGACGATGAGGCGATTGTCCTTGGAGTCGGCAATGACGCGGGCCTTGGTGGCGGCCGCGGAGCCGGTTTCCTTCGGCTCGGCGACGCCGGGAATGGCCTGCCGGATGATGGCCGCGAGCTCCTCGGCCTTCGTGGATTGAAGCTGGTAGATCCGCACATCTCCGGCCGGACCCTCGCGCTGCTCGAACTTCGCAATCAACTCCTCCGCCAGCGCGATGCGCTCGCGCGGACCGAAGAGCACCATCGTGCGTGAGGCATCGTCATAGACGGCGGTGATGTATTCGTTCGGGTCGGGCGGCAGGAGCTGCATCGTCTTCGTGGTCGGATTGAACTCCTGCCGCTTGGGCGCGGTGGCGACTCCGAAGGTGCGGTTCAGCAGGTCGGCGACGATCGCGCCGGAGGTGTTCTGCAGCGCGAAGGTCTTCATCATCCGCTCGGCGGGAGCCTCGATGTCTATCGTGGCGAGGAGCGTCTTGATGCGCTGAATGTTCGCCATGCGGTCGGTAATGATGATGCCCCGGCCACGCGGCAGCACGGCCATGGAACCGGCATTCGAGAGCATCGCCGTGAGCGAGTCGGTGATTTCCTTGGAATCCACGTTTTTCGCATCGAGCACGGCGGTGACGACCTCACCGGGGCGAACGTCGCCGACGGGGGCGGTGCCGCGCAGGAGTTTGAGCGGCGTGGAGGGAAGCTCCTTGAATGGCACGAGCTGGAGATAGTTCGCGTTCTCCACGAGCATGACACCCTTCATGGCGAGGATGACGTTGAGCGTGTCCAGCGCCTCGCCGTAGGTGTAGGCATTCGAGTCGTTGTAAGTCAGCGTGCCCTCGGGTCTATTGCCCGCGAGCAGCGGCTTGCCCGCCATCTGCGCGAACCGTTCGATGACATCGCCGTATGGAATGCCATCAAACTGAAAGCGGATGTTGCGGGCGGCGGGCGCAGCGACGGCCGGCACCGTAGACTGGGGTGTCCCCGCAACCGGCGCAGGCGCGGCGGTGCCCGCAGAAATGGTGACGGACTTCGCCGGGTCATTCGTGGCGGGCGCGGCGGGAGCCGGAGCCTTTGGCGCGTCCTGCGCCACAAGCGTGAACGTGCCGGCGGCGAGTGCGACGGCGAGGAGCGAGGGATGCGTTCGGTTCATAGGTAAAAAAGTGTGGGCCGCGACCCGCGGTCATCAGGTTTCCGGCTCGGGATTGCGAGTTCGCGTTGGTTCATGGCGCCTTCCCGGCCGATTTGGCCAGCTCCGGCGGGAGCTGCACCAGGTCCAGTTTCCGCAGATCCGCAAGCGTCTGGCCCCGTTCGACGGCGTAAAACTCGTCCTTTACGCGCACGATGACGCGGCTGTGGGAGAGCAGGCCGTTGCCGCCGGGCAACGGCAGCGCGCGGTAATCAATGAGCGCGATGGTCCCGCCGGCGAGCGCGTCACCGGGCTTGTAGCGCTGGGTCTTCTGGGCCGTGAGGTCGCGCACGTGGACTTCCGGCTGGCCCTGCCACTCCGACAGCGACACGACGCGGAAGGTCTCCGGCCCCGGCGCAGTCGGCGGCGTGGCCGGCGTGGCCGTAGCGGCTGGACTTCCCCCGCCCTTCGCCACGACCGGAGGCGGCGGCGGGCGCTTGATGTAGGGCCGCAGGAGGTCGCGGGTCACAATACCGTCGAAAACCCTGCGCTCGTCCGACTTCAAGTCCGCCTTGGCCATCAGCGGCTCGCGCTTCACCTCGGGGGCGGGATCCATCACGAGGGTGAGACAACGAAAGCGCACGCGCACTTCGCCGGGCTTCTCGGCCTGGGAAAGCACCAACCCTTCGAGCCGCAGCAGATTGGGCGACTGCTCAAGGATGAAGAGCAGGTTCACGACCTTCGCCAACGGGCCGTCACCCTGCACATTCCAGCCGATCTCGCTTGCCCCGCGCAGCTTGCGGGGGCCAAGCGGCAGGCGGGTAAAGTCCCCTTCATCGAGCCCTGCCTGGAGAATCTGCTTCGTGAGCGCCTCGCCCGAGCGCGCGCTCGCCTCGTCCACCGTGTCGGCAAAGGCGAGCTTGGTCAGCGACTTCAAGCGGTCCTCGGCGGCGAAGAAATTGCGCCGCTCGGTTTGAATCTTGGTCAGCCGCTCGCGCGCCGCGACGATGCGTTTGTCGAGGTCCGTCAGCGGCTTCATGATGAAGGCGCGGATGCCCAGCGCCCCGCCAAACAGCGCGGCGGTGCCGAGGACAATCACGGCGAGGGTTTTCTCGCGGGCGTTCATCCGCCTCCTTTCTTGCGCACCGGCGGATCAAGCGATGCATCATCCGCCGGCCGCTCCGGCGGCTGAAGTTTGGAGAGTTCGACCTTGAGCTTGGTGGGCACGCCCAACTCAATGGTGGACTGAAACTCGTAGCCGTTCTTGTCCGAACCGGGGGTGATGGCCAAGGGTTTCACCTCGTAGCCGGCGGCGCGGAGCTGCTTCTCGACCGTCGCCAAAATCGCGCCGCTCTTGGCCCGCACGCCCAACCGAAGTGCGCCCGGGCCGCTGACAGCGAAGGAAGTCAGGTAGATTTCCTCGCTGCGCGGCAGAACGGCAGTGAGGTGCGCGTAGTGCAACAACCAGTTTCGCTCGCCACCGACCCAATCGTTCACCACGGCGGCCTGTGAAATCAGTTTCCGATAAGCGGGCCGGCTCTTCTCCGCCAGCACGGCCTCGGCGGTCACGGCGTCGAGCACGGTCTGTCGCTTGCCCACGAGCCATTGGCGGATGCCTGCGACGACCAGGAAGACCGCCGCCGCCACCGCCAGGCCGCCAATGATCTTCAGCCGGCGCGTGTCGCGTGGCACAGCGGGCCGCTTCGGGTTCAGGAAATCGAACGGCAGCCCGCCAGCGTCAGCATAGCCGAGCACCAGGCCAATGGCTGCAATGGCCCCCGCCGCAGCCGCACGGGCGTCGGCAGGCAACTCAAGCGCCGCCGTGTCCAACGCAGCGACCGGCACGCTCATGCGCGAGGCGAGCGCAGTGACCAAAGCGCCTTCGTGGCCTGACGCCGCGCTGACAAAGACCTTCGCCGGCGAACCCGCCGCGCCTTGGCCACCGTGGCTGTGCAGGCTGCGGACAGCTTCAATCGTGGCGGCGCTGATGAAGGCTTCCGGCGCGTCTGCCTCCGCCGGCTTTAACGCCGCCCCCCGGCTGAACGGCACCGCGCCATCGCAGGCGATATCAATGCTGACTTCGTCCGCTCGGATTGAAACCAGCGCGAACGCCTGCCCGCGTTCCACCACCCGGCAGGCCTCGACGCACCGCGCGCCGGCGTTGGGCAGCAGGCCGAGCGCGACGAGCTTCACGCCCGCCGCCTCGGCAACGCGCTGATAGAATGCAACGGCCTCGCGTTTGGCCACGGCGACCAGCACTTCGAGCTTGGGCGGCGGCGCGGCGGGAGCTTCCGCACCGGGCTTGGCGTTGGGCTCGGGCTTGGGGGTGGGCGGTGAAACCTGGCGGAGGATTTGGAAATCCACGACCGCGTCCGCGAGCCGGAATGGCAGATCGCGGCCGACTTGGAGATGCACCACGGAAGCGAGCTCGTTCACGTCCGGGATGACGGGCAGGAGCAGTGTTTTGAGCACGACCTGCGCGCGCGGGAGGCCCATGACGACGGGGCCGGGCTTGAGCTTTAGCTGCTCCAATGCCTTCGCCAGCGCGGCCCCGAGCACGGCGGCGTCGGCGCGGTCGGCATCGGCCGGCAGGTTCAGGGGAGCAACGGCAACACGGCTGAGTCCGGGCGAGACAACCCGGAGGGAGCGGCTGTCAAAGTCGAGGGCGGTGGCCTGCGCCGGAAGCTTCGCGCGTGAGGACGAGGCTTTCTTCAGCGGGAAGGCGGGAAGGGCGTCGCGGTCAGCCACGGCGGACCTCCTTCCCGAGGCGTCGGGATGTTTGAACCGCAGCCCCCTCAGCATCCGCCGCAATGGGGAACGGCAAACCCCGGCGCGTCACGTCACGCAGGTAGGTCACGCGGCGCTCGCCGCCGGCCACGTCGATGGCGGCTTCGAGCACGCGGAAGCGGCCCGAGGGCACGCCATAACCGATGACCTGAAAGGTGAACTGCTCGCTGCGCGCGGTGAGCAGCGGCGCGAGCGTCTTGAACTTGGCCGCGTCCAGCACGCCTTCCTGATAAAGCCACGCAATGGTCTTCTTGCGGTCCGACCCGAGCGCGCCCCGCGCGGAGACGATGGTCTCGGCCAGCGCCTCGTCCACGCCGGGCAGGGTGGCCAGAACGGTGGCGCTGGTCGTGTTCACGTTGATCAGGCCGTCGGTGTAGAAATCGTCCGAGGCGGTGAAAAGTTCCAGCACGGCGCCCAGCTCGGCCTTGCCGACGCCGGAGGCCACCTCGGTCACCGCGCCCTTCGCGTCCTTCACCGGCAACGTGGCTTCGAGCAGGTCAGCGGGGTGGCTCAGGGTGACGCCGTTGGTCTGGAGGGCGAAGATGAAGTTGGTGACGGCGGCAGGGAGACGATCCGTGGCGGGCAGCGGTGACGCGGGGTCATTCAGGTTGGTAAGGTCCCAGCCATCGGCGTCGGTGTTGTATTCATAGGAAGCAACCGTCAGGAACTGGCTCAGACCCCGCAAAACACGGGAGCTTCCGTTCGCCGACGTCGGTTCGGAGTTGGTCGCGTTCAGGGAAGCCGCTGCCGAACCGTGGAGGATTTCGGCCGTGAAGCCGCGCACCAGCAGCAGTTCATCGAGCGATGCCAGCGGGCCGTTGCGAATCGTGTAAGGCCGGGCGAGCGCGCTGTAATACTCCTGCTCCGCGCCCTCAGGCTCCGGTATGTCATCGGCATCGAGGAAGTCAACGAGCGCGGCGGCCATGGTCGCTGAAACGCGCGGGAGCTTCCCCAGACTGCCGGCGGAAGCCACGTTGACGTTGAGCTTGGAAGCTTCGTCGGTGAGGCCGTGACGGACTTCCCCGGGCTGCGTCCCGGACGAAAAGACGGAGAAGAACCAGCGTTCGCCGCCGTCATCGAAGACGAGCCGCTCGCGGAATGCACCGGGGTTGTCCTGCCAGTCGGTCGCGCCAGGAGCAGCGGTGCCGGCGACGCGCAAGGCTTCCTCGACGCCGCTCATGGCCGCAGCCCATGCCTGCTCACCGCTCAGACTTGCGCTCGCGGCGGAGTCCTCTGCCTGGAAACGGAACAACAGGCTGATGACGAGCATTGAGAGCAGCATCACGATGACCAGCACGGCGACGAGGGCGAAGGCGGAAGAGCGGTCTCCCCCCGCCGCCCTCAGCGAGTTCCAACGACGTATTGTGCGTGGAAATTTCACCGGCGGTTCGCAGTCGCCACGAGGTTTGTTTCCGCCGGCTTGGGCTGGCCGGCAGGAAGGAAGATGACGCGGCGGAAAACTTCACCGGGATAGAGGTCCGGTGTCACTTCGGCGGGCAGCGGCTCGAAGCCGAGGCTGACCTCCACCCCCGGCGGCGGAGCGACGCCGCTCCAGGTGTCCCGCCACGCAGTGCCATCCCAGAAACGGAAAGAGAGGAAGCGAATCGCCTCGGTCAGCGGCTCGACGGGATTGGCCGCGGACGCAGCTGCGTTAGTGATGCCGGCAGCGAGTTCCTCCGCCGCATCACCGACCGGTTCGGTCGCAGGCACCGTCGCCCCGGGCGCAGTGGGCGGGGCCGCAACGAGCTCCACCGCCGGTTCATCAATGCGGGTGAGGCCACTGACCGGGAGATTCGTGGCGTCACCGGAGAAAATCGCGCGGTAGGTCACGCGCCGCAGGTCGGAGTCGAAGCCGGCGGTGGCCAGCGGCAGACGCGTGGTGACGAAACGGAGCGAGTTCGAATCGCCGGTGAAACCGATGTGATTGTGCACCGGCGCAACACGGAGATCGGCGGCAAGGCGATCCATGATCTGGCGGACGGCGGCAAGGCGCTCAGCCTCGTCGATGAGGTTGGCGCGGAGGACGGCGGCCTGGTGATGGAAAGCGAGCGCGGCGACGAGAATCCCCACCGCAATGCTGATCGCGAGGACGACTTCGAGGAGCGTGAAAGCGGCATGCGGAGCGCAGACGCCCAAGCCCCTGGCGGCGGCGGACTGCGGCCTCCGGGACTGATTGGGCTGACGGGCAAGGCGCATGGTCAAAAGGCGGCGCGGGCCGTGGATTCAGGCACGCGGATGATTTGCGCAAGGCGGCGGACCAATGCGGACTCCTGGTGGCGGATGACGACCTCCACCCGCAGCAGCCCGCTGGCCTCGCCGGATTCGGTCTCAGTGGGCGTGACAATGAGTTCGCTGGTCCACTGCTCAAACGGCGCGGCGAATGGCTGCTCCCCCGCCTCGCTCGTGGTCCGGATGCCAAGCTGAATTTCCGCCAACACCGTGGCCGCGAGGTTTGCGGCGTGCGTGTGCCGGCGCTGACGATCCAGGTTCTCGGTGGATGCGCTCATGCCACTGGTGACGATGGCGGCGGCCACCACGAAGAGCGCGAGGGCAAGGATGACTTCGAGGAGCGCCGTGCCCTTGAGGCGGGCGGCGGGACGGAGAGTAAACCTCATCGCGCAACCTCCGCAGCGGCCTCCGTGGCCGGGGCGGGAGGCGCGGTATCGGTGGCGGCGGGATCTGCGACGACTTGTCGGCGAATGGTGCCCGTCAGTCCAGTGACGCGCACCGACACCCGGCGCGCATCCTCGTCACTTCGGGAGACGAGGAGCAGCTCGACGGAATCGCCGGTGCCATCAGGGTAAAACGTCACGCTGGAAAAGGCATTCCGAGCGCCTTCCGCCGGTGCCCCCTCCGCTCCGGGCTCGGTCGCAAGCGGTGCCGCCTCGGCCTGGCTCTCAGCCGCCACCCCACCCGACTGCACCTGCTGGATGCTGACCAGGTCGCTGATGCTGGCCACAAAATTTGCCGCCGCCGGCACATCGGTGAAGACGCCGGGCGCGCCGATGGGATCCAGCTCGCACGTGACCCGGACCGTCGCGCCCGGAGCCTCGGCGGCCAGCAGTTCGGCGTTGTCTCCGGCTTCCGCCTCGGGGAAGAGCACGCGCACCTGCTTGCCGGTGCTGGCGGCGTGGGCGCGGGCAAAGCGGAACAGCGCCTCGACCTGCGTCGCGCCTTCGTCGAGCTGTGCGGTGCGGTTGCCGGAGGAGAAGTTAAACACCACCGCACTCAGCAGCCCGAGGACGAGCACGACGGCGAGCAGCAGCTCGACGAGCGTGTAGGCCCGAGGCACCGAGATGGCGGAGTGTGGATGGAGGCGCATGATCAACGGCCGGTGTTCTCGCTGCCGCCGGCAGGTTCAGCTCCGTGCTTGATGTCATCCTCGGTGTCGGGCTGACCGTCCGGACCGACGGAGAACAGCTTGTAGGGCAGCGCCGTGGTGCTGCCCGCCTCGGCATTGTCACCGCCGGCCGCGACGGGCTCGTAGCGGATCTTGAAGCCCCACGGGTCATCCAGCGTAGTGCCTGGTTTGAGGTAGGGGCCCTGCCATTTTTCCCCAAGCCGCTCGTTCTCGAACGTCGGCTTTTTGGAAAGCGCTTCGAGGCCGCCCTCCTGCTCGGTCGGATAATGACCCAGGTTGAGGCGGTAGGTATCCAGCGCGTTGGCGACCTGGGCGAGCAGGAGCTTCGTGGTGTTCTTTTCCGCGCCCTTTTGCTGCGGCAGAACGAACACGACCATTGCCCCCGCGAGCATCAGGATGACGACAATGACGAGGAGCACTTCGATCAGGGTGAATCCCGCCGTGCGGCGCGGGAACCGGTTCAGAGACAATGTGTTGGTCAACTTCATGATTGCCTATGTGCGACGGGGGCAATCAGGCAAGATTCAAGCGAAGTTCGCATTCGGGGAAAAATTTTCAGCCCGCCGCCGCAGTCACTTCGATCCCAACGCGCTGGCCATCGTGAAAATGGGCAGCAGCAGGCCGAGGGCGAGGAAGCCGATGGCCGCCGCCACGACGCAGAGAATGAGCGGCTCAATGAGGCGGACGGCCTGGTCCACGGAGCGGTTCGTCCGGCGCTCGACGGTGTCGGCGATCTGCACGAGCACCTGATCAAGTTTGTTGGATTCCTCGGCGACGGCGATCATCGCCAGGATTTGGTCCGGGAAAAAGCCGCCCTTGGCCAGCGGTTCGGACAGGCGCTTGCCGTCGCGCACCGACTCGGCGCACTCGGCGATGCGCTCGGCGAGGATGGTCGAGCCGGTGGCATTTTGGGCGATCTTCAACGCGGCAAGCAGCGGCACGCCGTTCGCGAGCATCGTGCCGAGGATGCGGCAGAACCGCGTGATGGCCAGCAGCCGGAGCGCTTCGCCCACCACGGGGATTTTGAGCTGCCACGCCTCCAGCTTCCGCCGCGCGGCCTCCGTTTGCAGGTTGAACCAAAGAAAAGTCCCCACCCCCGCGCCGCCGATGAGGAGCAGCCACCAATACCCGCGCACCAGCGTGCTGGCGCCGAACAGGATTTCCGTGGGCAACGGCTTCTTCGCAGCGGCCAGCAACGGCTCAAAGCGCGGCACGAAGAACACCAGCGCGCCCACCATCACGAGCGACCCAAGCGTGGAGAGCAGGGCCGGGTAAATGAGCGCGCCCATCACCTTGCTGCGCAGCTCCTCGAAGCGTTCGAGGAAGCCGGACAGGTTCCGCAGCACGGCTTCGAGGAACGCCGCGCGCTCGCCGGCCTGAATCATCGCAATGTGCAGCGTGGGGAAGGTCTCCGGGTATTCGCGCAGCGCGTCGGTGAGCGTCTTGCCGTCGGAGACCGACGCGCGGATTTCCTTGAGCAACGCGCGCAGCGCGGGCGCGGGCGTCGAGCGGATGAGCGAGTCCAGCGCGCGGAGCAACGGCACGCCGGAGCCGAGCAGGTCCGCGAGCTGGCCGTAGAGCGTGCCGAGGTCGCGGGTGCGGACCTTGCGCCGCGCGGGCTTGCCATCACTCGCGCCGGCCGAGCCGGTCACGGTGACGGGAAACAGCCGCTTGTCCTCCAATGCCCGCATCGCCGCCGCCTCGCTCTCGGCTTCGAGCGAACCGGAGACGCGCTGCCCGGCCTCGGTCATGGCGGTGTAGGTGAACTGGGTCATAAGTTAGCCACAGATGAACACAGATGGGACACAGATGTAGAAGGCGTAAAACTCACACAACCATGCGTTTGAACTCCACTTTGGTCCGGCCAAAATTGATGAGGTAGCCGAGGCGGATTCGCGTGCCCTTAAGTTCGTTCAGGAGTTGGGCTTCATGCGCGGGCAGGTATTCCGGGTCCGTCTTTAGCTCGACGATGATTTGGTCCGCGACGAGCAGGTCAGCAGCATAGTCGCCAACAATGACGCCTTTGTAGTGAACTTGCAGCGGTGGCTCCAACTCAACCTTGATGCCGCGCCGCGTCAACTCGACCTGCATCGCGCGCTGATACACGCGCTCAAGGAATCCATAACCCAAAACCTTGTGAACCTCGAAAGCCGCCCAAATCAACTCGCGCGTCACCGGCTCCAGCGAGCAATCCTTCGTCGCCTCCCCCATCTGTGTTTCATCTGTGTTCATCTGTGGCAAAATCAGCCCGCCGTGCACAGCACCACTTCGTCCGGCGTGGTGATGCCGGCGCGGACCTTGTCCCAGCCGTCGTCGCGGAGCAGCCGCAGGCCGCTTTGCTTGGCAACTGCTACGATTTTCGGGCTGGGTGCGCGTTCGATGATTTTTTCGGCGATGGCATCGCTCATCTCCATCAGCTCGTAGAGGCCGCTGCGGCCACGGTAGCCGGTGTTGCGGCAGTTCGGGCAGCCGGTGCCACGCCAGAGCTTGGCGTCGGGCGGGAGCTCCAGATCGCGGGGCAGATGGGCGCGATCCGGTTCGTAGTCGGTCTTGCACTTCGAACAGATGCGGCGCACGAGGCGCTGCGCCATCGAACCAATCATTGTGCTGCTGATGAGGAAGGGCTCCACGCCCATGTCAATGAGCCGCATCGGTGCGGACGCGGCGTCGTTCGTGTGCAGCGTCGAGAGCACAAGGTGGCCGGTGAGCGCGGCCTGGATGGCGGCGCTGGCGGTTTCGAGATCGCGGATTTCACCGATCATCACCACGTCGGGGTCGTGGCGGAGGATGGCGCGCAGGCCCTTTTCGAAGGTCATGCCGACGGCGGCATTGACCGGAATCTGGTTCACCCCGGTCAGGTTGTATTCCACCGGGTCCTCGACCGTGAGCACCTTGAGGCCGGGCCCGACGATGGCGTTGAGCGCGGCATAGAGCGTGGTGGTCTTGCCCGCGCCCGTGGGGCCGGTGACGAGGAAGATGCCGTGCGGCCGGTCAATGATGCCCTTGAAGATGCCGAATGACCGCTCATCCATGCCGAGCTGCGGCAGGGTGAAAAGCACGTTTGCCTTGTCGAGCAAGCGCATGACGACGCCCTCGCCGAAGATCATCGGGATGACGCTCACGCGCACATCAATCTGCCGGCCGCCGACGTTGAACTTGATGCGGCCGTCCTGCGGGATGCGGCGCTCGGCGATGTTGAGGTTCGCCAGAATCTTGATGCGGCTGATGATGGCGGCGGCGAAGCGGTGCATCTGCGGCGGCACGGGCGCTTCCTGGAGCACGCCGTCGATGCGGTAACGGATCGCCATGTGGTGCTCGTAGGGCTCCACGTGAATGTCGCTCGCCCGCTCGTTGACGGCTTCGAGGATGATTTCGTTGACGAGCTTGATGACGCTGGCTTCCTGCGCAGCCTCGAGCAGGTCTTCGCTGCCGGCTTCGATGGACGCCGCGGGCGCGTCGTCTTCGCCGACCATTTCATCCAGCGTGTCGCCGCCGAGGCCGTAGTGGGTTTTGATGACCTTCTCGATCTCGTCGCGCGGGGCGAGGACCGGCTCGATCTTCAGCCCGGTGGTGAGGCGCAGATCATCGAAGGCGTAAAGGTCAAACGGATCGCTGGTGGCCACCTGCAAGGCGTCGTCCACCCGGCCGACGGGCACGAGCCGCTGGCGGTAAACGACGCGGGCGGGCAGCGCGCGGAGCAGCTCGGGGTCGAACGCGCGGTCTTCCAGCGAGACAAGCGGGAGGTGAAGCTGCTCGGCGAAGACTTCCAGCAGCTGCTTTTCCGTCAGCAGCCCTTTCTGCAAGACGGCGCGGTCGAGCCGCAGTCCTTCGCTGTCGGTGAGCAACTGTGCGTCGGCGAGCTGCTCGGCAGTGAGCAAGCCCTTGCGCGTGAGAATGTCCGCGATGGTCATGGGCGGGGTTGGATGGGCGGCGAGGAGGGCATCACTCCGGGATGGGGTCGGTGCGCCGGACGAGCTGGCCTTCCCAGACGGCCTCGTCGGTGGCCTTGTTGTAGGTCAGCACGCGGCTGGCGCTGTTGGGTGCGGGCGGCCGGTCAATCTTGGGCAGCCACTGCCGGTGCGCGGCGATGACGGCGGCATGCTCGGGCCGAGCGGCGAGGTTGGTCCACTCGTTTGGATCGGCCTGCATGTCGTAGAGCTCTTCGCTGCCATCGGCATAACGGATGTAGCGCCAGCGCTCGCTGCGGATGCCGTGGTTGCCCTGGTTGTGGCTGGTGATGGCCGGACGCTCACGCACGGTGGCGGCGTTGCGGAGCTGGGGCGCGAGGCTGAGGCCTTCGAGATCGTCGCGCTTGGTCAGGCCGGCCAGTTCGATGAGGGTCGGATAAATGTCCATCAGCTCGGCCGGCTGGGCGCAACGCTGGCCGGGCTTCACCCCGGGGCCGGCGAAGATGAGCGGGACCTTCGTGCCACGATCCCACAACGTGTTCTTGCCGGTGATGCCCTTTTCGCCGAGGTGCCACCCGTGATCGCCCCAGACGACGACAATGGTGTTGTCCGCCACGCCGGCCTCTTCCAGCGCGGCGAGCAGCCGGCCGATCTGCGCGTCCACAAAGCTCGTGCAGGCGAGGTAGCTGCGCACGAGGTTGCGCCACTGGTGGTTGTCTTTCACCCATTTGAGGCGCGGCTCGGGCAGGTGCCAGTGGAGATACCAGGAGAAGCGCGGGGTGTCGTCGCGGTCGGTGGGCAGCACCTTGGGCAGGACGCTGTCATCGTCGGGGTAGAGGTCGAACCACTTCTGAGTCGCGTAGCACGGCACGTGCGGCAGGAAGAAACCGGCGGCGAGGAAGAACGGCTGATCCTTCGGCGCGGTCTTGATCTGCTCGACCGTCCAGCTCGCGACCTGGTAATCGCCTTTCTTGGTGTCGTCGTTGTCGGGTGGCCAGACGCCCCAATCCATGAGCGGATGATTGCCCATCGGGGCGGGCGGCGTGAGCTTCTGCGGTGGCTTCGCGCCGACGCCACCGAAGGGCGCGGTGATTTGAAACTCCGGCTTGGGCGCGTCACCCGGAGCTGCGCCGGCCTTGGCCTTGGCCTTGGCACCGCCACCGCCGGCGCCCGTGCCGCCGTGGTAGATCTTCCCCGTCGCCGCCGTGCGGTAGCCGTGGTTGGCGAAGTGCTGGGGCAGCGCGACCCGGTCCTTCCACTCGGGCAGGGAGCGGAACGACGGCGAGAGACCGTAAATGCCGGTGGTGGTCGGGCGCAGGCCGAGCAAGAGGCTGGTGCGTGAGGGATTGCAGAGCGGGGCCTGGCAATGCGCGTTGAGGAAGGTGGTGCCGCGCGCGGCGAGCTTGTCGAGATGCGGCGTTTTCGCCAGCGGGTGTCCGCCCAGGTGCCCGATCCAGTCGTTCTGATCGTCGATGGCAATGAAGAGGACATTCGGGCGCTTCGTAGCGGCCGACACGGATTGCAGGGTCAGCAGAACGGAGCAGAAGAGGGCGAACAGTCTCATAGCAGGGGAATTATTTCGGGGACTTCGCGACCGGGCCTTTCTTGGCCTTCTGCGCAGGCTTCTTGGCCCCGCGTTCCGCCATGGGCAGCAGAGCCCCGCCACGGCGGTTCATCTCGGTGTCACACAGGGAGCGCATCTGCCGCAAGGTTTCGGCATGGGCGGGGTCCGTGGCGAGATTTTTAAGCTCATCGGGATCGGCACGCAGGTCGTGCAGAAACTCGAAGGCCGGCTTCTGGTCGAAATAGCGCGCATAAACGAAGCGCTCTCCCCGCACGCCTTCCCAGGTAAGCGTGGGTGCGAGGTCCAGGTGCTCGCAGAAAAAGTGCGACCGCCAGTCACGCACCGGCTGGCCCGCCAGCAGCGGCGCCAGGCTGCGCCCCTCGTAACGCGCGGGCCGCGGCACGCCCGCCCAGTCGAGGAAGGTCGCGGGCAGATCCACGTTCAACGCCATCTGGTCAAGCACCCGGCCGCGCTGGGCCTTGGGCAGGCGTGGATCGTAAATCACCATCGGCACCCGCAGCGATTCCTCGAAGTGCGACCACTTGCCCTGAAACCCACGGTCGCCGAGGTAATAGCCGTTGTCCGCGGTGTAAACGACGATGGTGTTCTCCGCGAGGCCCGCCTCCGCCAGTGCGGCCAGCACGCGGGCCACTGCGCGGTCAATGCCGCTGATCATCCGGTAGTAGGCGCGGACGTTGGTGGCGAACTTCTCCGGCGTGTCGTAGCCCCAGAAAAAGCGCTCGCGGTTGATCGAGTCTTTCAGGAATTGCGGATGCGCCTCGTAAATCGCCGGGGCCCCCAGGCGCGGCGGCGGGATGGCACGGTCTTCATACAAGCCATCCACTGAAGACGGCCATGGGTAATGACCAATGCCGGGCCGCCGGTCGCCGTCCTCCGCGTGCGCGGCGTTGAACCACAGGTTAAGGCAGAAGGGGCGGTCCTTGGGCTGCGACTTGATGAAGGCGATGCCCCGGTCGCACACGAGGTCGGTCTCGTGGCGCTTCGAGCCGTCGGGCTGGGGCTTGAGGTAGGGATTCCGGCCGATGGCCTCGTATTCCTCGTATTGCTCCTGCGGCTTGAAACCCGCCGGTGCCTGCAGGTGCCACTTGCCAAAGTGTGCGGTGCGATAGCCGGCCTTCCGCAGCTCGACGGGAAACATCGCGTCCAACGCAGCGGGCGTGACGACGGGGATGGCATCGCGCTGCGCGTGCGACCGCGCCCATTGGCCCGTGAGCACCACGGCCCGGCTGACCCAGCAGACCGACGTGGTGACGAAGGCGTTTCGGAACCGCACGCCCTCCGCCGCGAGCCGGTCTATGGTGGGCGTCTGGACCATGGGATGGCCGGCACAGCCCAACGTGTCGAAGCGCTGATCGTCGGCGAACAGGAAAAGAATATTGGGCCGCGGCGCGGCGGCGAGCGGGCCCGCCGCGGCAAGCCCCAGACCGGCAGCGACCACTCCGACCGATAAAAAGCCCGCCAACCGGCGGATCAATAGCTTGAGCACGGGGGAACTGACGCAATTGCAGCCGGTGAGATTGCCCTGATTTATCCCAACACCCGGGGGAGTAATGACTTTCCAAGCCAGCTCATCTCAGTTACTTCATCCCCTCAGCCGCGCATGACCTGGAACCGTAAACACCTCCTCGACATCGAATCCCTTTCCGCCGACGAGATCACGACCGTCCTCGACACTGCCCGGCAGTTCAAGGCCGTCGGCGAGCGCGCCATCAAGAAGGTCCCGGCGCTGCGCGGCAAAACCGTCGTCAACCTCTTCGTCGAGCCAAGCACGCGCACGCGCATCAGCTTCGAACTGGCTGCCGTCCGCCTCAGCGCGGACGTGATCAACTTCTCCGCCGAAGCCAGCTCCCTCAAGAAAGGCGAAACCCTCAAGGACACCGCGCGCAACCTCGAGGCGCTGAACGCCGACGTCATCATCATCCGCCACAGCGCCACCGGCGCGCCGCACTTCCTGTCGCGCGTCGTCAATGCCCACGTCGTCAACGCCGGGGACGGCGCACACGAGCACCCGACACAGGCGCTGCTGGACACCTTCACCATCCGCGAGCACAAAGGGCAGATCGCCGGCCTCAACGTCACCATCCTGGGCGACATCCTCTATAGCCGCGTCGCCCGCTCCAACATCTGGGCGCTGCTCAAGCTCGGCGCAAACGTCACGCTTTGCGGTCCCAGCACGCTGGTTCCGAAGGTCTTCGAGCAGATGGGCTGCCGCGTGACCTACAACGTGGACGAAGCCGTCGCCGACGCGGACGTCATCAACCTTCTGCGCATCCAGCACGAGCGCCAGCGCAAGACCATGTTCCCCAGCATCGGGGAATACACCGCGCTCTTCGGCCTGAACCACGCGCGCTTTGCGAAGACCAAGCCCGACGCGCTCATCATGCACCCCGGCCCGATCAACCGTGGCGTCGAGATCGCCAGCGACCTCGCCGATTGCGGCCGCTCCGTGATTCTGGAGCAGGTCACCAACGGCTTGGCCGTCCGCATGGCGGTGCTCTACCTCATCAACGGCGGCAAGGGCGCGCAGGAAGTGGGCGGGTTGAACTGAGCGGTGCCGTTGCCACGCTTCGTCAGTCTCACATCAAACTCACCGGATCCACATCCACGGTGAGCGTCACATCCTCGGGCAGTTCGATGCGCTCCAGCAGCGTCGCCAGCACCTTGCTCACGCGGGGCATCTGCCGGGTGCGCAGCATGAGCTGGTAACGGTAAAACGTCTCGGCCCGCAGCAACGGCGCGGGTGCGGGGCCGGCGAGGACCAAGTCACGCAACGGCTTTGTGAACGAGGGGGAGACGGAGGGAAGGAGAGACGGCGGGAGGGGGAAGAGTTCGCTCTCGCTCGTTCCCTCCGTCCCTCCGTCCCTCTTCCCCCCAGTTCCGCTGGCAAGCGCCTCCAGCTCCCGCGTCACGTGCTCCGCCATCAGCTTCACCTTCTCCTCATTTCGCCCCTTGAAGGTAAGCATGACCAAGCGTGAGACCGGCGGGTAATTGAGCTGCTCGCGGAACTCGATTTCCTGTTCGTAGAAGCCCACGTAGTCATGGCGGCGGGCGTATTGGATGGCCGGATGAAACGGCGTGAAGCTCTGCACGAAAACCTCGCCCTCCACCTCGCCCCGCCCCGCACGGCCAGCCACCTGCGTGAGGAGCTGGAAGGTCCGCTCGCCCGCGCGGAAGTCCGGGATGTGCAGGCTCAGGTCCGCGTAAATCACGCCGACGAGCGTGACGTTCTCGAAGTGCAGGCCCTTCGCAATCATCTGCGTGCCCACGAGGATGTCGGTCTTGCCGGCCTTGAAGTCGCCGAGCACGCGGCGGTAGTCCTCCTTGCGATTCATCAGGTCGCTGTCCATCCGCGCGACGCGGGCGTGCGGGAAGAGTTTCCCGAGCGTTTCCTCGACGCGCTCGGTGCCCAGGCCGGCGTAACGGATGGCAGGATTGCGGCACTTCGCCTCGGGACAAACGGTGGGCGCGGGCGCTTCGTGGCCGCAGACGTGGCAGCAAATCTTCTGTGCGCGGCGATGGTAGGAGAGCGCGACGCTGCAATTCGGGCACTCGGCCACGAAGCCGCACTGCGGGCATTGCAGCGAGCTGGAGTAACCGCGCCGGTTGAGGAAAAGCATCGTCTGCTCCTTGCGCTCCAGCCGCTTCGTAATGGCCTCCTTCAGCTCGTTGCTGAAGATGGGGGTGCCCTTCTCCGACCGCGCGGCCTGCCGCATGTCCACGACGCGGACGATCGGCATTTTCTTGTCGTCGGCGCGCGTGGGCATTTCGAGCAACGCGTATTTGCCGCGCTGGACGTTGTAAAAGCTCTCCATCGAGGGCGTCGCCGAACCGAGCACGACGACGGCGTTTTCCATCTGGCCGCGGACGACGGCGACATCGCGCGCGTGGTAGCGCGGGGACTCCTCCTGCTTGTAGGAATGCTCGTGTTCCTCGTCCACGATGACGAGGCCGAGCGGGTCCACGGGCGCGAAGAGCGCCGAGCGCGCGCCGATGACGATGCGCGCACGGCCCTGGCGAATCTTGTGCCATTCATCATGCCGCTCGCCCGCGCTCAGGTGCGAGTGCAGCACGGCCACCTGCGTCTGGAGCGGCCCGTGGCTGAAGCGGGCCTTGAACCGTTCAACGGTTTGTGGCGTGAGGGAAATTTCCGGCACGAGCACGACCGCGCCCTTCCCCTGCCCCAGCGCGTGCGCGATGGCCTGGAGATAAACCTCTGTCTTTCCCGAACCGGTGACGCCGTGGAGGAGGAAGGTGGAAGGGCTGAGCGACGGAGCGACGGAGGGAGGGGGAGCGGGGGTGAGGGATTGGCCGACGCTCGCAGTCTCCTTGTCGCCCCGTCTCTCCGTCTCTCCATCTCTCCGTCCGCCCTCGTCCATGCGCTTGCAGATGGCTGCGAGCGCTTTCTCTTGTTCCGCGTTCAGCGGCATCGGATCGGTCTTGCTGATGAGTTCCTTCGCATACGGGTCGCGCTCGGAGATTTGCGTGGAGATGAGGACGAGCTGTTTGTCTTCGAGGCGGCGGATGGTGTCGGCCGTGGTCTCGGCGAGTTCGAGGAGTTCCTGGAGCGGCAGTTCGCGCCGCTCTTCGAGCAGGTTGAGGATTTCCTGCTGGCGCTTGGTGAGCTTGGGCGGCTCGCCGGTGACCGGCAGGAGGCGGACGAAGAGCCGTTCACGCCAGCCCTCCTGCTCGCGCCGCACAACCTCGGGCAGGACGCTCTTCAAAGCGGTTTCCGGCGCACAGCAGTAATAGTCCGCAATCCACCGGGCAAGCCGCAGCACGCCGGCCGTGATGAGCGACTGCTTGCCGACCACGCCCGTGATCTGCCGCAGGTTCGTGTGCGTGCTGTGCTCGGCGAGCGCGGTGACGCACCCCATGACCTGTCGGGGGCCGAAGGGCACCTTCACGCGGGTGCCGACCTCGACCTGCCCGGCCAGTTCGGGCGGGATGACGTAGTCGAACTCGCGGCGGAGGGCGATTTCGAGGGTGACGCGGGCGACCACGGGGCGATGAAAAGTGAAAAATGGAAAATGAAAAGCAAACTCGGCGCGGAGCCGGGCTCGCACGCCGAGTCAAAGGCACCTTCGCCCCGTCAATTCAGCGCCCCGGCGGGTTGATGATGTCGCTCATCTTGAAGATGGGCAGGAACATCGCGATGACGATGCCGCCGACGGTCACGCCCAGGAACACGATGAGCAGCGGCTCGATCAGTGACGTGAGGCCGCCCAGCACCGTCTCGATCTCGTCGTCGAGGAAGTCGGCAACGCGCTCAAGCATGGCGTCGATCTTGCCGGTCTGCTCGCCAGCCGTGAGCATGCGGATGATCATCACGGGGAAGACCGGGTGCCGGCCCAGCGCGGTGGCGATGCCGTCGCCCTTCTCAATGTCCGAAGAGGCGACGCGGATGGCCTTCTCCATGACGACGTTGCCACAGACGTTGGCGGTGATGTTGAGCACCTCAAGAATCGGCACGCCGGAGCGGATCAGCGAAGCCAGCGTGCGGGCAAAGCGGGCGAGACAAATCTTGTGGGCGATATGCCCGAAAATGGGCAGCCGGATGCGGTTCCGGTCCCAGAACTCCTCACCGACCTTCGTCTTGATGAAGGACAGCCAACCGTAGATGACCGCGCCCGCACCGAGGAAGACCGCCCACCAGAACTTCTTGAGCCACTCGGACACATCAATAAGGAACTGCGTGGGGGCGGGCAGCTTCGCCCCGAAGCCGGAGAAGATTTTTCCGAACTCGGGGACAATCTTCACCAACAGGAACGTGGTGACCGTGATGGCCACGAGGGTGACGACGGTGGGATACATCATCGCCGACTTCACCTTTTTGTGGAGCCGGACGGTGTTTTCCAGATACGTCGCCAGGCGGGAGAGAATTTCCGCGAGCAAGCCGCCCTTCTCGCCGGCATCCACCATGCAGTAGTAGAGCCGGTCGAAGGTCTTGGGATGCTTCATTAGCGCGGCGGAGAAGTTGTCACCGCTCTCGACGCGCGCGCAGATGTCGCGGATGACATCGCGCATGATCTTGTTGGTGGACTGCTCGGCCAGCGCCTGGAGGGACTGCACAATGGCCAAGCCGGCCTCGATCATGGTGGCGAGCTGCCGGGTGAACATCACGAGGTCCTGCAACGGCACCGAGCCGCTGGCCGCCTTGCCCTTCTTGCCGCTGGCCTCCTGGATCGAGACCACGAGCAGGTTGCGGCCCAGCAGGTTGGCAATCGCCTCCTGCTCACTGTTGGCCTCAAGGACATTGCGCACCTCCCGCCCGGAGGCGGCTTCACGGGCCACGTAGCTGAAAGATGGCATATCTGTTCGTTGTGAATAGCGGTTGGCAGGCCGTTTTCAAGCCAAAGCTCGCCGCCGGGCTGCCTTAGCGCACCCGCGCCAGCAGCCACGGCAGCAGTTCGCTGATGGCGAGGCGTTCCTGCCGGCCGTCGTCCCGGTGGCGGATCGTTACGGTGTCCTTCACCCCGGCCTGCGGCCCGTCCTTGATGCCCTCGAAGGTCTCGAAATCCACTGTCACGCAGAACGGCGTGCCGGCCTCGTCCTGCCGCGCATAACGGCGGCCAATGGAACCGGCCTCGTCGTGGAAGGCCATCATGTGCGGTCGCAGCGACTCGAAGATGGCCCGCGCCTTGTTCGCCAGCTCGGGCTTGTTCTTGAGCAACGGCAGCACGGCCACCTTGATGGGCGCGATGCGCGGATGGAACTTCATCACCACGCGGGTCTCGCTCTTGCCCTTGGCGTCGGTCTCGGTGACTTCGGTGAAGGCGTTGGCAATGAGCGCGAGGATCAGCCGGTCCACGCCGGCGGAAGGCTCGATGACGTGTGGGATGTATTGGCCCTTGGCGAGGCCATCGGCGTCTTCCTGCGCCTCGGCCCCGGCCTTCGCGATGTCCACGCCCATCTTGGTGAGATACTTGAGGCGCGCCTGATAATAGCGGTCCTTCAGCTCGGTCTGCTTCTCGGCCGGCAGCTTGCCAAAGGCGGTGCGCAGCTCCTCGTCGAACACGCCCATCGGCTTGCCGGAGCTGCGCTCGTGCTGCGAAAGATCAAAGTCGCTGCGGGCGGCGATGCCTTCCAGCTCCTGCGTGCCGAAGGGGAACTTGAACAAAATGTCCACGCAGGCGCGGGCGTAGTGCGCCAGCTCCTCAGACTTCTGCCAATACTCCTCCAACGTGGTGCGCGGCAGGCCGATGCCCTCGTAGAACTTGATGCGTTCCTCGACCCAATACTGATGCCACATCTGCCAGCCCCAGTTGGGTTGCGGCTCGCCGGGATGGCCCTTGGCCGCGGGCGTGGCGACCGCGCCGGTGACGGCCTCGACCGCCTCGTCCGGCGCGATGAAGAACTCCAGTTCCATCTGCTCGAACTCGCGCGAGCGGAAGGTGTAGTTGCGGGGCGTGACCTCGTTGCGGAACGCCTTGCCCATCTGCGCGATGCCGAAGGGCACCTTCTGCCGCGACGTCTCGTGGACGTTCTTGAACTGCGCGAAGATGGCCTGCGCGGTCTCCGGTCGCAGATAAGCCACATCCGCCTCCGTGGCCGTGGGGCCGACGTAGGTGCGGAACATCAGGTTGAAGGGAACGGGCGGGGTCAGGAGGGAACCGTTCTCGGGATTGTAGCGTTGGGAATTCTCAACTTTCTCCACGGTTTCGCCGAGCAGTTCGACCGCTTGCAGGCCACGCTGCGCGTAAAATTGCGCTGCCGTCTTCCGCGCGCTCTCTGGAGGTTTGCCAGCAGCAAGGAGCACGGCGTAAGGCTCCGCTACTTCCCTGCCGGACACGGTATCCTTCGCGCCGGTGTAATGGTAGGCATTGCCCGACTGTGGCTCAATCTGGTCCGCCCTAAACCGTTTCTTCGTCAGCAGGCAGTCGCACATCGGATCGCTGAACGTGTCCACATGGCCCGACGCCTTCCAAATCTGCGGGGCCATGATGATGGTGGCTTCGAGGCCCACCACGTCGTCGCGCATCCGGGTCATGGTGGTCCACCATGCCTCCTTCACGTTGCGCTTCAGCTCCGCGCCCAGCGGACCGTAGTCCCAAAAGCCCTGGATGCCGCCGTAGATTTCCGAGGATTGAAAAATGAACCCGCGCCGCTTGCACAGCGACGTGATCTTCTCCATCAGCACATTCTCTTTGGGCTCGGCCATAGGGGGCGGAGTATTCGGAAGCCCTCCCGCAACGTCAAGGCAGCCACCGCCCGCCGGAAACACCCGGATGCCCAACCTCAGCGGCCGGGCCGGTTCACCACATTGGCCGCCGGCTCGCCGCGCAGCAGGTGGGCAAGATCGGCGCACACGGCCTCGAAGGTGCGGGCCTGCGCCTCGTGCGTGAACGAGCCGACGTGCGGCAGGAGGATGACGTTGTCCAAGTCCTCGAAGCCCGTCTCGCTTGGTGTCCACGCTTTAGCGTGTTCGGGAGCGTCAGGCCGCCTGAAGGCGGGACACCGAACTTTGGGCGGCTCCACTTCGCGCACGTCCAGCGCGGCTCCGGCAAGGTGGCCGCTTTGCAAAGCGCCGAGCAGTGCCACCTCATCCACCACGCCGCCGCGCGAGGTGTTGAGGAAGAAGGCACCGCGCTTCATCGCAGCGAAGGTCTGCGCGTTGAACATCCGCCTGGTCTCCGGCGTGAGCGGGGAGTGCGTGGTGACGAAGTCGGCCTGGGCCAGGGCTTCATCCAGCTTCACGCACAGCATGGCTCCGGTTTCGGCCAAAGTGGCATCGCCCGGCTTCACGAACGGGTCAAACACCGCCAGCCGCATCCCAAAAGCCGCCGCGCGCCTGGCCACGAGCTTGCCGATGCGCCCGAAGCCGCAGATCCCCAGCGTCTTGCCCGCCAGCTCGATGCCCGTGCAGCCGCGCCGGTCCCAGCCCCCGGCTTTTGTTGAGCGGTCGGCGTGCGGAATCTTTCGCGCCAGCGCGAGCAGCAGCCCGAGCGTGAGTTCCGCCACGCTCACGGCATTCGCATCCAGCGGCGCGATGACCGCGATGCCGCGCTCCGTCGCGGTCTTGAGGTCGATGTTATCCAAGCCCACACCCACGCGCCCGATGGCGATGAGCTTCGGCGCAGCAGCCAGCACGTCGGCGGTGAGCTGGGTCTGGTTGCGCACCATGACCGTGCGGGCGTCGGCGAGCGCGGCCTTCAGTTTCGCCGCGTCTTTCCACAGCCCCGGCTCGCGCACGATGGAGAACTGTGCGGCCAGCGCGTCAATCGCGGGCGATGGCAGGTCTTCGGTGACGAGGATGTCCAT
>CAZQEW010000006.1:0-24553 GCA_964591495.1 uncultured Klebsiella sp. | reverse complement strand
TTGTCCCACTCGATGGGCTTCGTGCAGTCCACGCGCGGCAACTGCTCGCGCACGGCCTCGGGATACTTCTGCGCCGCGCCGGTGTTGAAGATCACGATGCGCTCGGTCGGCTTGATCTTGCCTTCCTTGAGCAGCACTTCCAATGCACCGAGGCACACGGCGGTTTCCGGACACAAGGCGATGCCTTCGCGCGAGGACGCGAGCTGCATCCACTTGGGAATGTCCGCCTCGGGCGTCGCCAGCGCCACGCCGCCGCTGCCCCGCACGGCATCCAGGATCATGAAATCGCCCACGGCCGCCGGCACGCGGATGCCGCTGGCGATGGTCGCGGCGTTCTCGAACTTCTTGGCAAAGCGGTCGTTCTTCTTGAACGCCTCGGCGATGGGCGCGCAGCCGGTGCTCTGGCAGGAAATCATGCGCGGCTTCTTGGATGACTTAAGCCAGCCGAGCGCTTCGAGTTCGGCAAAGGCCTTCCACATGCCAATCAAGCCCGTGCCGCCGCCGGTCGGGTAGAGGATCACGTCGGGCAGCTCCCAATCGAACTGCTCGGCGAGTTCGAGGCCCATCGTTTTCTTGCCCTCGATGCGATAGGGCTCCTTGAGCGTGCTGACATCGAACCAGCCTTTCTTCGCCTTGCCCTCGCCCACGATGCGCCCGCAGTCGGTGATGAGGCCGTTGACGAGGAAGGTCTTCGCGCCGGACAGGAAGCACTCCTTCTGGTTGATGACCGGCGTGTCCTCCGGCATGAAGACATACGCCTCCATGCCCGCGCGCGCGGCGTAGGCCGCCATCGCGCCGCCCGCGTTGCCGGCGGTGGGACAGGCGACGCGCTTGGTGCCGAAGTGGTTGGCCATCGTGATGGCCATCGCCATGCCACGTGCCTTGAAACTGCCCGTCGGCAGGCGGCTCTCGTCCTTCACGAAGAGGTTCTTGACGCCGAAATGCGCCGCGAGCCGCTTGGTTTCGAGGATGGGCGTGATGGTTTCCGTCAGGGAAACGATCTTGTTCGTGTCGCGCACCGGCAGCAGTTCCAGGTAACGCCAGATGGTCGGCGGACGGCCGAAAAGCGCCTTCTTGGGGAACTTCTGCTTGAGCGCGGCGAGGTTGTATTTCACCCAGAGCGGCTTCTGGCAGGCGGGGCAGAGGTTGTGGACCTTGTCCGCGTCGTAGCGCGCGACGCAGTTGGCGCATTCGAGGTGGGTGACAAAGTTCATGCGCGGATGGTTGGGAGGCGACGGGAGCGAGTCGAGCGCAAAGGGGGGAAAATCGTTGTGCCAGCGGGGCAGCCCTCTAGCATCCGCTCCCGCGTGCCCGTCATGGCCGCAGTTTATGGACCCAATTCAAACCGATCTCGTAGTCGTGGGCGCCGGCCCCGGCGGATACGCCGCCGCGTTTTACGCGGCTGACCTGGGCCGCCGCGTGGTGCTCGTCGAGCGCGCGCCCCGGCTCGGCGGCGTGTGCCTGAACTCCGGCTGCATCCCGTCCAAGGCACTCCTCCACGCAGCGCACGCCGTCAGCACGGCGAAGGAGTCGGCCGCGCGCGGCATCACGTTCGGCCCGCCGCACATCGAGCTGGAACGCCTGCGCGCCTGGAAGGACGGCGTGCTCGCGAAGCTCGCGGGCGGCATCGCGCAGCTCGCGCAAAAGCGCGGCGTGCAGGTCGTCGCGGGCACGGCGCGGTTCGCCGCGTCAGACCGGCTGCTGGTGGAAACCGCCGCCGGCCCGCAGGAAATCCGCTTCGCCCACGCGATCGTCGCCACCGGCTCGCGGCCTGCGCTGCCCCGCGCGTTTGACCTCAGCAGCCCGCGGGTGATGACCTCGACGGAGGCGCTGGAGCTGCCGGAGATTCCCGGCCGACTGCTGGTGATAGGCGGCGGCTACATCGGCATGGAGCTGGGCACGGTCTTCGCCTCGCTCGGGAGCCGCGTGACCGTGCTGGAAGCGCTGGACACAATCCTAGCCGGAGCCGATGCCGACCTGTCGCGGCTGGTCATGGCGTGGGCGCGCAAGAACTTCGCCGAGGTGCGGCTCAAGGCGCGCGTGCTCGGCATGGAAACAGCCGGCGAGCAAATCAAGGTCGTCTCCGAGCACGAGGGCCAGCAGAAGGAGGAGCTTTACGACCGCGTGCTCGTCTCCGTGGGCCGCGTGCCCAACAGCGCGGACCTCGGCCTGGAGCACACCCGCGCGACACCGGACGCGAAAGGCTTCCTGCCGGTGAACGAGCGGCAGCAGACCGCCGACCCCGCGATTTACGCCATCGGCGACGTCGCCGGCGGCGTGCTGCTCGCGCACAAGGCCGCGCGCGAGGCGCGGATCACCGTCGAGGCCATCACTGGCCACGCGGGCGGGGCGGTCAAAGCCGTGATTCCCGCCGTGGTGTTCACCGATCCCGAAGTGGCCTGGTGCGGGCTGACCGAGGCCGAGGCCAAGGCGAAGGAGATTCCGCATACCGTCGCCAAGTTCCAATGGGGCGCCTGCGGCCGGGCGCTCACCATGGACCGCCCCGACGGCGTGACCAAGCTGCTGCTCGACCCGGCCACGGAGCGCGTGCTGGGCGTGGGCATCGCCGGGCACGGCGCGGGCGAACTCATCGCCGAGGGCGTGCTGGCGGTCGAGCTGGGCGCCACCGCGAAGGATCTGGCCCGCTGCATCCACCCGCACCCGACGTTGTCCGAGTCCGTGATGGAGGCCGCCGAGGTCTTCTACGGCCATGCGACGCACGCATTCCTGCGGAAGAAGTAGCCGGGCGCTTGCCCGGAGTTGCCAGCTCGCCCACACTGCGGAAGCTCTCCGCTGTCGCCATGCAACTCTTCATTGATACCGCCGATGTCGCGCAGATCCGCGAGGCCCTCACCTGGGGCTTCGTGGATGGCGTGACCACCAACCCGACCCATGTGATGAAGACCGGCCGCAGGCCGCTCGAGGTCTATCGCGAAATCCTCGCGCTCACGGACGGCCCGGTGAGCCTCGAAACCATCGCCCTCGACGCGAAGGAAATCGTCAGGGAAGGCCGCAAGCTGGCGAAGCTCGGCCGCAACGTCGTCGTGAAGGTCCCCGTCATCCGTGAAGGCCTCAAGGCGGTGAAGGAACTCTCCGCCGACGGCATCCAGACCAACGTCACGCTGAACTTCTCCCCGCTTCAGGCGCTCCTCGCCGCGAAGTGCAGGGCCACCTACATCAGCCCCTTCGTGGGCCGGCTTGACGCCGTGGGGCACACCGGCATGGAACTCGTGCGGCAGACCCGCGCCATCTATGACAACTACGGCTACGAGACGAAAATCCTCACCGCCGCCGTGCGTCATCCCGAGCACGTCCTCCAAGCCGCGCTCGCCGGCTCGGATGTCTGCACCATGTTCTTCGACACCTTGAAGCTGCTCCACGAGCACCCGCTGACCGACGTGGGCCTCGACACCTTTCTCAAGGACTGGGCGAAGGCCGTGGCGGAGGCGAAGTAGGCCCCCAAAAAAGAAACGGGCTTCAGCGGGCACGCGAAGCCCGCGCCCAGCGCGTTCGCGTTCACGTCAGCCACTTGGCCCGCCAAAAGGGAATCACCCGGCAAACGTAAGATGGGTTTTCGCCATCGCCCTCCTAATGCCGGTCGCTCCAATTTGCCGCGTGGCGGATGAGGCTGACTGAATCCGGCAGTCCGAGCTTGTGCTTGATGTTGTCGCGGTAAGTTTCGACGGTCTTGGGACTGAGGGAGAGTTGCTCGGCTATTTCTTTGTTGTTCCGTCCCTCCCCAAGCATCCGGAATACCTGCAGTTCCCGCGAGGAAAGGCTGTCCACTCCTTCGCGACCGCGGCCCTGAGGCGACTCGGCCAGCCGGCGCTCCACCATGGCGGCGATCTTGTCGCTCACGTAGCGGTGGCCAGCAGCAACCAGGCGAATGCAGCGCAACACTTCGTCCGGGGTTTCTTCCTTGGTTATGAAGCCATCGGCCCCGGCCCGCAAAGATCGCTCCGCGTATACGACTTCGTCATGCCGGCTGATGACCACGACCTTCAAGCCGGGCTGGGTCTGCTTCCACTCCGCGATCAAGGTGAATCCGTCTCCGTCGCCCAAAGACAAGTCCAGCAGCACGATTGCAGGCGCCAACTCGCGGATCACGCTGCGGGCGGTGGCGACTCCGTCCGCCTCAGCGCAACATTCGAAGTCAGGACTGCGATTGAGCAATTGGGCGAGCGCGTAACGGACCAGCGGATGATCATCCACCACGAGCACCTTGGACTTTGGCGCAGTCTTTTTGGGCCTAGTGACCATGCTTTTTTACCCAGTGCACCCGCGCCAAATGGCGTTGGGGGGCAGGGCAGGGATTAAATACCCGCCCGCAGGGAAGCGGAAGCTCTTTGTGCCCCCTACGGCCCGGACACTCGTGCGGGACTTGCATGAAAGGCCAACAGCCTAGTAGGCGAAGGAGGTGGCTATTTGGACCCCGGTTTGGGCTCCGCCTTGGGCTCAGCGGGCTTGGAATCTTCCTTCTTCTCCACCATCAGATCCGCGCGACTCTTGAGCACGCTTTCCAAGGTGTATTTGGAGACGAGGTAGGTCCATTTGGCGTATTTTTGGTCGGCGACGAATTTCTCCGAGAGCTTCTTCTGCGCCTCGGCGAATTCCTTGTCCAACTTCTCCTTGTCCTCGGGCTTCTCGTCCTTGCCGGGCGTGCGGGCCTTCGGAAAGTTCGCGGCCACGGCGATTTGGAAGGGGTAGTTGTCGCCGCTCGCGGTGCCAGCTTTAGCCGTGTAGGTGAAGCCGTCGAAGGTTTCCAGCACGAGGGTGGCAGGCTTGTCGAGGCCCAGCTTGTCGGGCTGCGGGTTCGCCACTACATCGCTGAACGACGGTGAACTCAGCGGGCTGCCGAGCGCGGAGAGTTTGTTCGTGTCCACGTTCTCTCCGGCTTTCACGTCGGCGAGCTTCCACTCGGCGCCTTCGGTTTCGCGCGTGGCTTTCCAACCGCCCGCGGCGTTGGTCGCGTAGCTGACGGCCACGGACTTGAGCTTCTCGACCTTGAGGAATTCCTTGTCGAGCCAGTTCTCGGGCTTTGGCTCGGCATCGCTGAACTGTTCGCTGGTCACAATAACGGTGTCCTTGCTCGCGGTGTCGCGCACCCAGCGGCCGACCGGGAACTCACCGCCGCCGAACGGCCCGCCCTCTGACTTCTTCAACTGCTTCTTGCCGAGCACGACGGACTTGATCGCCTTGCCGTCTTTGCCCTTCAACTCGACGAGCGTGCCCTTGCCTTCGCCGTCGCCGGGTGCCTGAAGTTCGAGGCGGGCATACTGCGACGCACCGACTTGCTCGGTTTGCACGGCCTTCACATCGGCGAACTTGCGGATGAGGTCGGCAATGTTGCTGAAGTTGGCCGCGTAGTCGCCACGCTCCTTAACGACCCAAGCGTCGCCGGACTTGGTGAGGTTCAGTTCGCCCGCGCTGGACTTAATGGTGACGGCCGCGACGGCGTTGACATCCAGCTTGTCGGCGAGCTTCTGGCCGCCGCCAGCGGAAGACTGCTGCCAGTCGCCCTGGCGCTGCTTGTTGACGAGCAAGCCCGCGCCGCCGATGACGGCCACGAGCACGAGGAGAATGAGGAACTGCTTGCGATTCATGGCTTCAAATTCTTTCGGTTCTGCTGCTCACCGCGCGGCCGTGCGCCGGCGCTTCACCACGGCCAGACCGATGCCGCCGATGGTCACAAGGAACGGCATGCCGGCGATGTTCATCCACTTGAGGCGGTTCTCCATGGATTCGATTTCCTGGCGGAGGTCGCGGCGGAGTTTCTTCAACTCGACCTTCACGTTGGCTTCCTGTTTGCGGAAGTTCTCCAACTCCTTCTGCTGCTCGGGCGAGAGCACGAAGCGCTGGCCCTTCTCCTTGTTGCGCTGCAGCTCGTTCAGCTTGCGCTGCGTGTCCTGCAGGCTGTCTTCAAGCGTCTTAATCTTCGCGCGATAGGCGTCCTCCGCCTTCACCTGCATGTCGCGGACGCGGGTGAACTGCCGCTGCACGATGGCCCGGCTGCGGGTGTTCATCAATGCGGTGTCGCCGGACATCTGCTCCACGAAATTCTGCGCGAGGTTCACATTGCCGTTGCGCGGGATGACGACGCGCTGGCCGAAGAAGTCCTGGATTTGCACGCAGAAGTTGTCGTTCAGCATGTCGGCATCGGCCACGAGGATGACGTGGTTCGCGTCCTTGGATTCCTTCAGCGCGTCGCCCTTCGGCGCTTCCTTTTTCTCGTCGCCGGGCGCGGGCGGGGCAGCATCGGGCTTGCCGTTCGGGAAGGCGGTCTTGAACTTGCCGCTCAACTTGATGGCCAGCGCATATTCGGTGCTGCTGGGCTTGAAGTCCTTGAGAATCGCCTCGCCGGACATCTGCGCGAGGAAGCCCTCGACGAGCTGCGACTGGCCGGTGGACTTTATCAGCACTTCCTTCTTCAAGCCCTCGACCGGCGAGCCAGTGAACGCGCCGCTGAAGCCCATCATCAGGCTGTCCACCTGGCTGGTGGCAACGTCGTTGCGGTCAATCGCGTCCGCCGTGAGCGAGAGCACCGCGGGCTGCTGCTCAACGCGCTGGCCACGGCCCATGCGGGTGACGTATTTCAAGTCGGCGATGCACTTGGTCTTGTCGAAGCCAATGCCCCACGCGGCGAGCAATTTGTCGAGCGACGAACTGGTCGGCGGGCCGCCGCCCATCATCGGGTTGCCGCCCTGCCGCTGCTGGTCCACGTAGGAAACGGGGTCGAGGTAGGCAATCAATTTGCCGCCGCGCAGCACGAACTGGTCAATTGCGAACTGGGTCGCGTCCGTGATGTCGCGCGGGTGGATGACGAGCAGCACCTTCACATCGGCCGGGATTTCCGTGACGTTCATCTCAAGCTGCTTCACGTCGAAGTCGCTCTTCAGCTCGCTGATGAGATACCACGCGGGCTGCTGGCCGCCCTGCCCCATCCGCATCATCATCGGGTTCATCGGCGTGCCGAAAACCGGCAGCGCGGACATCACGCCAACGACGGGCTTGGTCGGGTTCGCGACGCGCGCGATGGCGCGGGCGAGGTCATACTCCAGCAGCTTCTCACGCTCGGGCGAGAGGAAAGGCAGCGCGACCTTCTGGTCGAGGCAGTTGATGGAGACGCCGAGGTAAATCTTCTCGCCGGTTTGCGTGGGCTGGCCTTCGACGCCATCGAGGTTCGCGGAATCCTCAGCGTCGGAGTCCGGCTGCGGGTCGAGCTTCTCGATTTCGATGAACTTGCTCTGCTGCTTCAGCTCGACGAGCAGGTCCTCGACGCGCTGGGCGTAGGTCTTGAGGAAGACCGGCATCGAGTTGTCGCGCTGCGAATAGTAGAGGCGGATTTTGACCTTGGTATCGAGCTTGCCGACGATTTTCTTGGTGCCGTCGGAGAGCGTGTAGAGCTTGTCGGCGGTGAGGTCCACGCGCGAGCGGAAGGTCGCGGCGATGAAGTTTACCGCGACGAGGATGAGCGCCATCGCAGCGATGCCGACGGCGGAGTAGAGCAGCGTTTCGAGTTTCTTTTGTTTCATGTGCTCAGGGGAGAAGGGTTACGAGCGCAGGCTGCGCAAGGCGACGCTGGTGCTGAAGAGCGAGAAGCCAATTAACGACAGGAAGAACAACAGGTGCCGCGAGTCCACCACGCCGCGTTGGAAGTCCTCGAAGTGCGTCATCACGCTGAAGGCGGAGACCAACTCGACAATCCAGCGATTATCAGGCAGCACCCTGGTGAGAATGTTGGTCACCGGCGGCCAGCCCGCGAGGATGAGGAAGAGGCAGATGACCACCGAAATGATGAAAGCGACGACCTGATTGCGCGTGAGCGCGGAGGTCAGGCAAGTGATAGCCAGATACGCGCCGGCCAGCAACAGGCTGCCGATGTAGCCGCCCGCGATGACACCCAGGTCCGGGTTGCCCAGGTATTTCACCGTCATCACGACCGGGAAGGTCAGCGCGAGGGCGAGGGCGAGAAATGCCCAGCTGGCGAGGAATTTCCCCATGATGGCCTGCCACGGCGTGATGGGCATGGTCATGAGAAGTTCAATGGTGCCTTGCCTCCGTTCTTCCGACCACACGCGCATCCCGACGGCCGGGACGAGGAACAGATACAGCCACGGGTGCCAGAGGAAGAACGACACGAGGTTCGCCTCGTTGCGCTCGAAGAATCCGCCGACCATGAAGGTGAAAAACCCGGTCAGCAGGAGAAAGATGACGATGAAGACGTAGGCGACCGGCGACGCGAAGTAGGCGCTCAGTTCGCGCTTCGCGATGGTGGTGATGTTGCCAAGTGAATTGCTCATGGTGAAAAACTCGGGTTCCAAACCGCCGCTATTTCTTCAGGGTGTCCGAGGCGGTAATGCTGCGGAAATACTCGTCCAGCTTGCCTTCCTCGATGTGCAGTTCCTCGACGCGCCAGCCTTGGGCGGCGGCACCGACGGCCTTGCTGAACTCGCCGTTCGCCGAGGATTTCGGAAATACTCGCGCGGTCACCGTGCCGTTCTCGTCCTTTACGAGTTGCACGCGGTCCGCGCCGTCCACCGCGCGCAGTTTGCCGGTCACGGCCTCGGCGGCGACGCCGTTGACGCGCAGCAGAATCGCACCGGCGTTCGGGGCCTTGCGCTTCAGCTCGTTCGGCGTGCCGTTGGCCACGACCGTGCCCCGGTCAATGATGATGGCGCGGGAACACACGGCCTCGACTTCTTCGAGGATGTGCGTGCTGAAGATGATGGCCTTCTTCTCGCCCATCCGCTTGATGAGCTGCCGGATTTCGTGCTTTTGATTCGGGTCCAAGCCGTCGGTCGGCTCGTCCATCACGAGGATTTCCGGGTCGTGGATGATGGACTGGGCGAAGCAGGTGCGGTGGCGGTAGCCCTTGGACAGCGTGTCCACGCTTTGGTGCAGGACGTTTTCGAGGAAGCACATCTCCACCGCGCGGTGGACGGCGGTCTTGATGGCGTCGCCACGCAGGCCGCGGATTTCGGCCGCGAACGCCAGGAAACCATGCACCGTCATGTCACTGTAGCAGGGCGCGGACTCGGGCAGGTAGCCGATGAGGCGCTTGGCGGGCACGGGGTCTTCGAGCATGTCATGCGTGCCGATGGTGACGCGGCCGGCGGTGGGCGGAAGAAAGCCCGTTACCATGCGCATGGTGGTGGACTTGCCCGCGCCGTTCGGCCCGAGGAAGCCCAGCACCTCGCCGCGCTCGACGGTGAAGGAAACGTCGTTCACGGCCACCTTCGGCCCGAACGTCTTGGTCAGATTTTCGACTTTAATCATGTGCCTGTTCCGGGTGACCGGTCATATGTGACGGCGCGCATTTTGCATGGCCTGTCAAGGTTACCGGCGATTTAGACAAAGTTTCAAAAATACGTTCAAAGAATTCTCAGGTCATTTTCTGGCAGCCATCGCGAACACTTCCGCGGAAGGTGCCATACCCACACCCCGGATCAGCCTCGCACCTGGCCGGACCCATAGCCCAGCCACTTGTAGGTGCAGAGCTCATCCAAGCCCATTGGCCCGCGAGCCCCGATTTTGTCCGTGCTGATGCCGATTTCCGCCCCCATGCCAAACTCACCGCCGTCGGTGAAGCGAGTGCTCGCATTCCAATAGACCGCCGCGCTGTCCACCTCGGCTAGAAACCGCCGTGCCGCCGCTTCGTCGGCCGTCACGATGCTGTCGCTGTGCGCCGATCCGTAGTGATTGATGTGGTCAATCGCACCGCGCACGCCATCCACAATCCGGACATTGAGAATGTAATCGTTGTATTCGGTGAAGTAGTCCTGTTCGGTGGCGGCCTTTACGGACAACTGGGCCTTGGATCCGGGTGTTTGGAGCAGGGCCCCGGCTGCCTCATCGACACGCAGTTCCACCTTTTTCTCGCCAAGTTTAAGCGCAATGGCGGGGAAAAACCGTTCCGCCACCCCCTTGTCAATCAGCAGCGTTTCCGCCGCATTGCAAACGGCCGGCCGCTGGACTTTGGCGTTAAGAACGATTTGCTCGGCCATTGCCAGATCGGCCGCACGATCGACGAAGACGTGGCAGACGCCCTTGTAATGCTTGATGACGGGAACTTTGCTGCACTCAGCCACGGCGCGGATGAGGCCCTCGCCGCCACGCGGCATGCAGAGGTCCACGTATTGCGTGAGTGAGAGCAGCGCAGGAATGGCCTCACGGTCGGTGGTGGGCACGACTTGGATGGCGTGCGCGGGGAAGCGATCACCCAGCGCGGCGCGCCCGGCGGCGACCATCGTCTCGGCAATGACGGTGTTGGAGTTCAGCGCTTCCTTGCCTCCGCGCAGGATGGTGGCGTTGCCGGTTTTGAAGCACAGGCTAGCGGCGTCGGCCGTCACGTTGGGCCGGGACTCGTAAATGATGACGACGACGCCGATCGGCGTGGCGATTTTTTTGAGCCGCAGGCCGTTTGGCCGCGTGCGCTCGTCGAGGATGCGGCCGACGGGATCCGGCAATGCGGCGACTTCGCGCAGGCCCTTGGCCATCGCGGCGATGCGCTTGTCGTCCAGTTTAAGACGGTCGAGCATCGCAGTGGAGAGGCCCATCGTTGCGCCGGTGGCCATGTCCTTGGCGTTGGCTTCCTTGAGCTGCGGGGCGCGGGCTTCGAGCGCATCGGCCATGGCAAGTAGCGCGCCATTCTTTTCGGCAGTGGAGAGCTTCGCCAATTCCCGGGAAGCGACCTTGGCCTGCCGGGCAAGCTGCGTCATCTGATCAAGCAAGGACATGGGGATATTTATGGGGATGCGAAGGCAAAGGTCCAATGTTCTGTCGTCCGCGATCCGGCCGGCGGTTGGAAAAGAAAAACCCCGCCGACTTGCGCCAAGCGGGGTTCGATAAGATCGAGGGCAATTAGCGCTTGCTGAACTGGAAGCGCTTGCGGGCACCGGGCTGGCCATACTTCTTGCGCTCGCGCATACGCGGATCGCGGGTGAGCAGGCCGTCCGCCTTCAGGGCCGGACGCAATGCGGCGTCCACAGTCAGGAGCGCCCGGGCAATGCCATGGCGCACCGCACCAGCCTGACCACTGGGACCGCCGCCTTGGACGATCACCCGCACATCAAACTTGGCGGTGGATTCGGTGACCTTGAGCGGCTGCACGACGGCGGCGCGCTGATCCTCGGTGTGGAAGTATTTTTCCAGCGGGCGGCCGTTGATGACAATCTTGCCCGAGCCGGAGGCGATGCGGACGCGCGCGACTGCGGTCTTGCGTCGTCCGGTTCCGATGAAGTTCTGGGTGGCGGCCATGTGTTTAATGCGGGTTGCGGTGGTTACTACTTCTTGATTTCAAGCTTGGCAGGCTGCTGCGCGGTGTGCGGATGCTTTTCTCCCGCATAGACCTTGAGCTTGGTGCGGAGGCTGCGGCCAAGCCGTCCCTTGGGCAGCATGCCGTTGACGGCGTGTTCAATCAGCAGCTCGGGGCGACGGGCGCGGCGCTGGGCGACGGACTCATATTTCTCGCCGCCCTTCCAGCCGGAATAGGTCATGAACTCCTTGTCCGTCTCCTTCTTGCCGGTGAGGACCACCTTCTCGGCGTTGATCACGACGACGAAATCGCCGGTGTCAAGGTGGGGGGTAAATTGAGGGCGATGCTTGCCGCGGATGATGGTGGCAACCCGGGAAGCCAGACGGCCCAGCACCACGCCGTTGGCGTCGACGACGTGCCATTTGCGGGTATCCAGCGATGCTTGAGCGTTCGGCAAAAATGTTTTCATTGCGTTTTTCCCCGTAAGGGAGCGCAGAAAGTAACAAACGCCCCCTCGGCGTCAATAGCTCATTTCTCGGGCTGGCCTACGACCGGCGAACTTAGAATGTGGGCTGATTGTTCGGGCAACGGAATAAGGGCTTGCACCGACCCGGCAAAAGCTTATTGTCCTCTAACTTGATCGCGGGGTGGAGCAGCCCGGTAGCTCGTCAGGCTCATAACCTGAAGGTCCTAGGTTCAAATCCTAGCCCCGCAACCATCTGATAGCGAAGCCCCTGATTCGTCGGGGGCTTCGTTTTTTCTTTCCTGGCCCAATACCAATCCCCCCAAGCAGGCATGGTTTTTGCGGCGGCTGAGGCATGGAAGCGCAGGCCATAGAATGCTGGCTCCGTCGGCGAGCGCGCGGGGAAAGCCGCCGGGAGCTCGCCACGGGGATCGCAGGCCTCGGTGCGGGAGGGTTCCTCATCCTGGCCACCGGCACCGGGCTTGCGGCCGTGCTCATGGGCAGTGCGGCGCATCTGGCTGGGGCCGTGGGAATGGTGCTGGGCCGCAATCTGGAATTCGAGCTGCATCCGGCCCTGTTCACCGGACTGACAGCCGGAGTGGTTTTCCTGCTCTTTGCGGGAAACTCGCGCAGCGATCGCGAGGCGTTTCTTGCTCCCGGTGATCTGGACTGGCGCGACAGTCTGAATGGGTTGCGAGTGCTTCGGTCCATCGCCGGCGTCTGCGCGGAACTGCTCTACGCCGGCCCGCGGCTCTGGACGGCAGGAGCCGCCGCCACCGGCCGGAGTTTCGCCTGGCACCGCATGGACTTCACCCGCGCCGGACGGGTGCTTTTTGAACTGCATTGCCACATGGGCCGCGTGCCGCTGGAAGACCTGACGCGGACGCTGCCGGAAGTGGACGTGCCGGCGGCGCTGAGGGAATTGCGGTTGCTTCGCGGCGTGCTGATGCTGAAATCACCGCCATCCAGGGTAAGCCTGACCAGCGAACTGCGGCGCCAGCTGGGGCGGCCACCCCGCTGGGCCGACGCGCCTGCCATGCACGAACCACTTTCCGAACCGGACGCCGAGCCGCCCCCCGCCCCACCCGGCGCGCAGTCGGCCAAACCGCCGTCCTTCCGCTGCGTTGAGTGCCGCCGCAAGTTCCGCCTCCGGAACCTGCGGGCCGACGTGGCCTTCCACTGTCCGCTGTGTGGAGCGCCGTATCGCACTCGCGCCGATGGGCAGGGCCGGGTGCAGATCGAACATCACACCGGGAAAAAACCTGAGGTTCCGCTAGCAGAGTCTGTGCGGCCCGCGGGCTGCCACGCGGTGTTGGGCGTCGCCGCAGATGCCTCCCCGGACGAGATCAAGCAGGCCTACCGCCGGCTGATGAAGGAGCATCACCCCGACCGCGCCGCCGGCATGAGCAAGCCCGAGCAGGCGGCCGCCGAGGAGCGCAGCAAGGAAATCAACCGCGCATACGCCCAGTTGCTGGGAAAAACCTGACCTCGGCATGCGCCGCGCGGCGGGCTGCTTGCCTTCGGCATTGGCAAACCATCAGCGCGCTCCTACGTTTCCGCCATGTCTTTCAACCGCCGCCGCTTTTTCACCCGCACCGGCCTGCTAGCCGCCGCTTCCACTGCCGCACCCGCCATCGTCCGCGCCGCCGAACCCGGCAACGCCCGCCCGGGCCAGAAGCCCACGCGCATCATTCACATGGTCGCCGACGGCATGGCCATGGCCACGCTCTCGATGGCCGATCACCTCTCGCGCGCCGTCCGCGGACGTGGGCTGACGTGGCTGAACCTCTACAACCAGCCCGGCACCGTTGGCTCGCTGATGGATGTGCGGTCGCTCAATTCCGTCGTGACCGATTCCTCCGCGTCCTCGTGCGCGTGGGGCAGCGGGTCGCGCATCGTGAATGGCACCGTGAACATCCTGCCCGACGGCACGCTGCTCACACCGCTCTACACGCTCTTCGGCCAGCAAGGGTGGAAGCGCGCGCTCATCACCACCACGGAGATCACGCACGCCACGCCCGCCGGTTTCGCCGCGAGCGGCCTCAAGCGCGAGGCGGCAGAAAGCATCGCCGTGCAATACATGGAACGCGGCGTCGAAGTCCTCCTCGGCGGCGGGCAGAAATTCTTCGACCCCGCCAAGCGCAAGGACAAGCGGGCCTTGCTGCCGGACTATCAGGCCGCCGGCTACCAGGTCTTCAAAACCGCGCAGGAATTCGCCGCCGCCAAGACCGACGGCAAATGGCTCGGCATTTTCGCCAACAGCCATTTGCCCTTCACCGTGGACTGGAACCACGACGCGAAGCTCAAGGCCGGCGTGCCGCATCTCGCCGAGCTGACCCGCCGCGCGCTCGCCAAGCTGGAGAACGAGAGCCGCTTCATCATGCAGGTGGAGGGCGGCCGCGTGGACCACGGCGCGCACATGTGCGATGCGGTCGCCGCGCTTTATGATCAGGTCGCGTTCGACGAGGCGATTGACGTGTGCCTCGACTTCCAGAAGCGCCACCCGGACACGCTCATCGTCATCACCACCGACCACACCACCGGCAACCCCGGCCTCAGCGGCATCGGCAGCAACTACGGCTTCAGTTCCGCGCTCTTCACCAACGTGCAGCGCGTGAAAAAGTCGTTCAGCGAAATCCTGAAAGGCTGGAACGTCCCCGGCCCCGACTCGGCGCCGCTGGCCAAGGGCGAAGTGGCCAAGCCCATCCAACAAGACGCGAAAGCCATCGCCGCCGCGCTCAAGGAAGCGACGGATTATCAGGTGTCCGAGGAGAAAGCCGCCGTGCTCGCGCCCTTCCTCACGCGCAAGGGCAAGGCGCAGTTCACCCTGATGAACAGCGCCGTCGCCCAGCTCGGCCAGCTCATGGCGAACCACCTCGGCATCGGCTGGACCGGCACGGCGCACTGTTCGGACTTCGTGCCACTGGTCGCCACCGGCCCCGGCGCGGAGCGCTTCCGCGGCTTCATCCAGAACACGGACGTCTTCCGCCACTACACGCAGCTCGCCGGCATTGATTTCAAGAACCCGTCCCTGCCCATCAAGGAAGACCTCAAGGTCGGCCCCGACCTCGACAAGGAATTGCAGAAGGAAAAGGAGAAGGAAGCGAAGGAGAAGTCGGCTGCGCTGTGGGAAAAACAGCATTGGGTGGCGGCGTAGACAAAGCATCGCGCATCGGAACCTACAGGCATGAAAATCGCGTTGTGGTCCATGTTGCGCCGTCGCCGATCGAAGTTGTTTGAGTTCAAATGCCGGCCCACCGGTCGCTTCGTGGGTTTCGTGATGGATGCTTCACCAAGTCTGGTTTTGTTGCACCGGCTCGACTTCGACACGTTCACTCTGAATGGTTTCACCGCACTTGCGGAGGCGGACATCACCGAGTGGCGCTGCTTCGACCGCCAAGCGTATTGGCAGTTGCGGGCGGCTGAACATTTCCGACTCGTTCCAGCCAACGCAACTAACATCCCGCTGACCTCGTTCGGTGACTTGCTGGGTTGCCCCACGCTGGCTACGCGGTTGGTGGCAATCGATCGGGCGCGAATCCGTCCCGACGTTTGCTATATCGGACTCGTCGAGCGCGTGACTGAGCGGGAAGTCACCTTGCAAGACTTGAACTGCAACGCTGAATGGACTGGCCGAAGACGTCTGCGGCTCGCGGATGTGACGAGCGTAGATTTTGACGACGGCTACCTGCGGGCACTTGAAGCAACCGCCCCGGACCGAGCACAACTGAAACGGATCGCCTAACCATGTTCGCGTTCCTCTTCACTGATCTCGCGCTCTTCCTCTCGCACCCGCTGGGCTGGCTGTTCATGGCCTTCAACCTCTGGATGCTCGTGGATGCCTTTCGCCGCGAGGAATGGCTGTGGGTGGCGTTCATCATCCTGTTCCCGCTGCTCAACGGCATCCTCTATTTCTTCATGGTCTATCGCGGTTCACCGTCGCTTCCCACACGCGGCTTCGCCCTGCCGGGCCAGCAGGACCGCGCCCGCATCGCCAAACTGGAGAAGCAAATCCAGCTGCTCGACAAGGCCCACCATCACCTCGAACTGGCCGACCTCTATTTCCAGCAGGGCAAATTCCAGCTCGCCGAAGCGTCGTATCGCAAATCCCTCGAACGCGAGCCGCAGGACCCTGACGCCCGCGCGCATTACGGCCAGTGCCTGCTGCGCCTCAACCGCCCTGCCGAGGCCAAGCCACTCCTCGAAGCCGTCTGCGCCGAGAATCCCAAACACGACTACGGCCACTCGCTGATGGCGCTCGCGGAGACGCGGATGGCGCTGGGCGACGCGGCCGGAGCCATTGCCGTGTGGGAACAGGTGGTGAGCGAGTACACGCACGCCCGCGCCCGCGTGCAGCTGGCGGAACTGCTCGCCGCGCGCGGCCAGCCGGATCGGGCCCGGCAGCTCGCCGACGAGGTGCTGGCTGAGGACAAAATCGCCCCCGCCTACCAGCGGCAGCAGGAGCAGCCGTGGGTGGTCCGCGCCCGCAAGCTGGCCAAACAGCTGGCCAAATAAGGCGGCGGGGCGCGGCGCTTACCGGGCCGCGCGGGCGGACTGGATCAGCTCCCAGAATTTCGGATTGTCCTGCAGCGCCTCGTCCTCGCCCGTGGGGAGCCCCTGCCGGTAGAGGAAGTCCTTCAGCGTGTTTTTACTCAAGACCCGCTGCACCAGCACGCCGAGCTCGTGCCGCTCGAAGTAGATCCGGTGGTCGCCCACGCGGAAGCGGTGCAGCACGTGGCCGTCCCGCTCCAGCTTGCCAAACCGTTCCAGCTCCGTGCTCATGACTTCCTGCGGCAGGCCGCGGAACTCGCCCAGAATCTGCAGCTGCAGCTCCTTGGGCAGCTTGGACAGCTCGGCCGCGGCGCTCGGCGTGAAGATGATTTGAAACGGTCGCATGGCCCGAGTGTCCGCATTCCCGCCCGCGCCGCAAGCCGGGTTTTGCGCCAAACCCCGGCTGGCGAAGCGTTTGACGGCGGCGGCGTGATTCCGCAAGCTCCCGCCCACATGCGAACCCGTCTTCTCTCCGGCTTGGCCGCGCTGGTGTCCGCGTTGTCGGCCGGCGCACAACCCGCCGCCCCCGCGCCCCCGCGCGTCGTGACCCTCGCGGAGTGCACGGCCATGGCGCTCGAACGCAACCTGGACATTCAGATCCGGCGGCTGCAGCCGTCCATCGATCTCTACAACCTCGATGCCTCGCGCGGCTTTTACGATCTCACCTTCAACCTCAACGCCTCGCAGCGCTATAACTCGTCGCCCGGCTCGGCGGATCCCGCGAGCCGGTTGTTCAACGTTTCCAGCGAGACCTACTCCGAAACCTACGGGCCGAGCTTCACCCAGCAACTGGGCACAGGCGGACGGCTGACGGTCAACGCCGACCTCGTGCGGCGCAGCGGCAACCAGTTCAACAGCTTCAATTACTCCACCGACGCGGGCATCAGCCTCACCCAGCCCTTGTTGCGGAACTCGTGGATCGACTCCACGCGGCAATCCATCCAGATCAGCAAGCGCAACCTGAAGATCGACGAACTGGCGCTTCGCAACCAGGTGATGACGACCATCACCAGCGTGCAGCAGGCGTATTACGAGCTGGTGTATGCCCGGGACAACGTGCGCGTGCAGGAGGCCTCGCTGGAGCTCGCCCAAAAGCTCCTGGCCGACAACAAACGCCGCGTCGAGGTGGGCGCGCTGGCCCCGCTGGACGAGAAGCAATCGGAGTCGCAGGTAGCCGCCCGGCGCTCGGACCTGCTGGCCGCCCGCCGCGACCTCGAGGTGCAGATGAACAACCTCAAGAACCTGATCGGGGACGACTTCGCGGGCCTCGCGGGCGTGACGTTCGAGCCGTCGGACAAGCTGCTCGCACTGCCGCAGTCGCTCAGTGCCCAGGACAGCTGGCGGCACGGGATGTCCCTGCGCCCGGACCTCCTGCAGGCCCGCGAGCAGATCGAACGGCAGAACATCGTGCTGCGCTTCAACCACAACCAGCTCTTCCCCTCGCTCGACCTCACCCTGACCTACGGCCACAACGGCATCGGCCAGACGCTGCCCGGGGGCCTGAACGGCATTCAACGCGGGGACAACCAGTTTTACTCCTACGGCATCGTCCTGAGCTTCCCGCTCAACAACACCACGGCGAAGAACAACTACAAGGCCAGCAAGGTGCAGAAGGAGCTGCTGCTGCTGCAGTTCAAGCAGCTCGAGCAGAGCGTCATCGTCGAGATCGACAACGCCGTGAAGCAGGCCCAGACCGCCTATGACCGCATCGAGGCCACGCGGCAGGCGCGCCTCTACGCCGAAGCCGCACTGGACGCCGAGGAAAAGAAGCTGGAGAACGGCAAAAGCACGAGCTTCTTTGTCCTCCAGCTGCAGCGCGACCTCACTGCCGCCCGGTCGGCGGAAATCCGGGCCCTGGCTGATTACAACCGGGCTTTGTCCACCTTGTCCCGCAGCGAGGGGACAACGTTGGAGAAGGCCAATGTCAGCCTGGAGTTCAAATAGTCGCCCCACCACCGGTCCCTGCAGTGATCAGGGTGCGGCGGACCGCTTCGCACGGTCCTAGGCGCGGCGCGCCGTCACTTCTTCTGGTAGAGTTCCGCCGCCTTCTTATACCAGGTCTCAGCTTCGAGGCTGTTCTTGGGCACGCCCCGGCCGTGCATGTAGGCATCCCCCAGCTTCAGCGCGGCATCCGCGTCCCCGCCGTTGGCAGCGGTCTTTAGCCCTTCAATGTTGTTGGTGCCCGCCGCACCGGTGGAAGCGGTTTGGCAGCCGGTCAGAAACGCCGCGCCGGAGGCCAACGCGAGCAGGAGGGAGAGTTGAGCAACAGCTTTTTGAACGGTTTTCATGGCGGCGGATTTTAGCGGGACCACGCCGAGGTGGCAACGGCGCAGTTGGGTTCAGGTTGGACATGCGCTTGGCGGAGCATGGCCGCCACCTTCGCGGCGTCCGCGTCAGGTGCCAGGGGCACCCAGTGGACTGGCAGTTGCCGCCGGAACCAGGTCCCTTGACGCCGCGCAAACTGCCAGGTCTTGGTCTTCACGAGCGCGACCGTGTCCGCCAGCCCGCGCACTCCGCGCAGGTGCTCGACGACTTGCCGGTAACCGATGGCCTGCATGGCGGTAAGGTTGTGCTCGAGCCCGCTGGCCAGCAGCCGGCGTGTCTCTTCGACCAAGCCCGCAGTGAACATCGCATCCACCCGCGCTTCGATGCGGGCGCGGAGATCGGCGGGCTCGCGGGCAAAACAGGTGACCTGAGCCGCGCTCCGTATTTCGGGTCCGACTTTCCAGGCAGCCCGTTGACTGGCAAATGGCCGGCCGGTCAGGCGGATGACTTCCAGAGCGCGGACCACCCGGCGGGGATTTTGTCGGTCAATGCGGGCGAACGTCTCCGCGTCCAGCCGTTCCAGTTCGGCGAGCAAGTCGGCGAGCGGCGCCGCTTCCAGCTCGGCCCTCAGCTTGGGGTCTGAGGGCGGGGCTTCACCCAGGCCGTCGAGCCAGGCCTTGAAATAGAACCCGGTGCCGCCGCAGAAGATCGGCACGCAGCCCCGGCCCTGGATGTCTTTAACTGCCGCCTCCGCCAACCGCAGGAACTTTGCCGCGTCGAATGCGTCCGTCAGTTCAGCGACATCGATCAGGTGATGGGGAACCCGCGCCCGCTCCGCAGCCGAGGGTTTCGCGGTCCCGATGTCGAGGCCGCGGTAGACCTGCATCGAATCGACCGAGATGATCTCGCCACCAATCTGCTCGGCCAGCGCGAGCGCGACGGCGCTTTTCCCGACGGCCGTGGGGCCGGCGAGGAACACCGGGGCCAGCGGAGGCCGTGCGTTGCCGTCGTGCATCGCCGCCGCTTTACGCGAAGCGGGGCTTCGGCGAAAGGTGTTTTCCGCTTGAAGCCGGTTTTGCCCGCGTCAGTCTGACCCGCAACCGACATGAAAAAATTGCTGTTCACCCTCTCGCTCCTGGCCGCGTGCGCCGCGCAGGCCGCCGACACCAAAATCATCTTCATCGCCGGCCGGCCCAGCCACGGACCGCTCGCCCACGAGCACCGCGCCGGCTGCCTGCTGCTCCAGAAATCCCTCGCCGGCGTGAAGGGTGTCGTCACCGAGGTCCACACCAACGGCTGGGTCAGCGACGAGAAGGTCTTCGAGGGCGCGGCCGCGGTGGTGGTTTACAGCGATGGCGGCGGCGGCCATCCGTTTCTGCAAGGCGACCGGCTGGAAAAGATCGGCGCGCTGATGAAAAAAGGCGTCGGCCTCGGCGCGATTCATTACGCCGTCGAGCCCACCACGCAGAAGGGCAATGCCGAGTTCCGCGACTGGATCGGCGGCTGCTTCGAGACGCACTGGAGCGTGAACCCGCACTGGGATGGCGACTTCAAGGAACTGCCCAAGCACCCCGTCACCAGCGGCGTGAAACCCTTCAAGACCAACGACGAATGGTATTTCCACATGCGCTTCCGCGACGGCATGAAGGACGTGACGCCCATCCTCAGCGCGGTTGCGCCCGCCAGCACCATGACGCGCGGTGACGGTCCGCACAGTGGCAACCCCGCCGTGCGCGAGGCCGTCAAGAGCGGCGCGCCGCAGCACGTCATGTGGGTGGCCACCCGGGCGGGCGGCGGCCGCGGCTTCGGCTTCACCGGCGGCCACAACCACCTCGGCTGGGGCAACAATGACCAGCGCAAGCTCGTCCTCAACGCCATCCTCTGGATTGCCAAGCACAACGTGCCGGCCAACGGCGTGGAATCCAGCGTCACGCAGGACGACCTCATGGCCAACCTCGACCCGAAGACCCCGCCCAAGCCGAAAGTTCAGCCGGCGAAGAAGGAAGAGCCGAAGAAGTAGTCCGTTTCAGGGTTCGCTCTTAAGTTTGGCTGCCGACCTGCGGCGGGACTGGACACTGAGCGCTTAAAGCTGGCTCCCCGCCAAAACAGTTGACGCTTCGCCAGACGGCTGGAAACTCTGCGCTGCGCGGAGAACGAGTTCGCTTGTCGGAATTCGTCCTTCGCCATTGCCGTGCCGCTTCCTCCGGTCATCGAGATAGTGCCGCTCACGTCCCCCGTGCGCGCGGAAATCACCGTGCCCGGCTCCAAGAGCATCACCAACCGCGCCCTCATCCTTGCCGCGCTGGCCGATGGCCGCACCACGTTGCGGGGCGCGCTCTGGAGCGAGGACACGCAGGTGATGACCGATTGCCTCCGCGCGCTCGGCTTCACCGTGGATGTGCAGCCCGACCCCGCCGAGTCCTGCAACCGCACCATCACCGTGGACGGCCTGGGCGGACGCCTCCCGCGCGCGGGCACGGCGGAGCGGCCGCTGGAGCTGTTCGTGGGCAACGCGGGCACGGCGGCGCGCTTCCTCGCGGCGATGGTCTGCCTGGGCGACGGCGTGTATCGCCTCAGCGGCGTGTCCCGGATGCACGAGCGCCCGCAAGCCGCGCTCTTCGCCGCCCTGCGCGAGCTGGGCTACCGCGTGGACTCGCCGAACGACAAGCTGCCCGCCTTCATCTTCGGTAGCAGCCGAGGTAACGAGGCTCCATCTGAACCATTGGCAATCGGCAATCGCCAATCGGCAACTGAACAGCGACTCCTCACGTCAGCTGCTGCGCCGAAGAAGTGTTCCGTCAGCGTGGCGGAAAGCTCGCAATTCGCCTCCGCGCTGCTGCTGGCGGGCGGCGTGGGCGGCTGGCAGGTGGAAATCACCGGCGCGAACGAGGACGAACTGCCCTACGTGGACATGACCCGCGAGCTGGTGAAGGTCTTCCCGGCCCAGGGCGGCGAATTCCAAATCGAGCCGGACGCGTCGAGCGGGAGTTATTTTTGGGCGTCGTCCCAGTGGGCTTGGAGCCAACGCTACAAGGATGAGAACGGTGAAGTAGGGGTGGATAGCATTCCGCTCGTGATGGTAAAGGCGTGGCCGAGATCCGGCTGGCAAATTGACGAGTGCTTTCTGCAATGGCTCATCGACTTCGCGACTGAATCCACATGGAGCGGTTATTATCCGCCCGAGTTCATGGCGCAGAAATTCGGCGTCGATTGGCGAGCGCAGGGGACAGGGCTGAAAGGAGAAGGCTTTGAATCACTCACCGCATCACGACAGACAGACTTAGGCGACAGCATCATGACCGCTATCGTTCTTGCGCCCTTCGCCGTTTTGCCCGCCTGCTTCACCGACCTCGGCCGCCTGCGCGTGCAGGAGTGCGAGCGCGTCGTCGCGTTGCGGACGGAGCTGACCAAGTGCGGCGCGAAGGTCATCGAGGAGGGCGACACGCTCACGGTCTTCCCCTCCGCGCTCCACGGCGCGGAAATCGAGACCTACGACGACCACCGCATGGCGATGTGCTTCGCGGTTCTCGGCTTGAAAGTGCCCGGCATCAAACTCAAGCATCCCGCCTGCGTGAAGAAGACCTTCCCCAACTTTTTCCAGAAGCTCGCCACCCCGCCCCCCCACGGCCTCGGCGCCGAAATCCGCGACGCCGCCACCGGCCGCCGGCTCGCGGTGGAGGAGCTGTTTGCGGATTAACGCAAGGACGCAAAGACGCGAGGGCGCAAAGATGAAGAGGGATTTCCACAAACGACGCGCGAAGTCGGACTTTAGTTCCAACACCGCTCTCTGCTGCCTTTTTTGCGCGTCTGCGTCCTAGCGTCAAAACCATGTCTCACCCCAAACCCTTCGTCATCGCCATTGACGGCCCCAGCGCCAGCGGCAAGGGCGTCACCTCCCGCCGCCTCGCGCAGATGCTCGGCCTGCTCACCGTGGACACCGGCGCGATGTATCGCACGCTCGCGTGGCATTGCCTCCAGAAGGGCGTGGACGTGAACGACGACAAGAAGGTCGCCGCGCTTTGCCGCAAGTGGAAGACCAAGCTCGTGGCCGAGGAAGGCCAGGTGCGCCTGCTGGTGGACAATTATTTCCCCGCCAGGGAAATCCGCACCTCCGAGACCAGCGCCGCCGTCGCGCACGTCGCGCAGATCCGCTTCGTCCGCGACTGGATGAAGGCCAAGCAGCGCGAGTGCATCCAGTTCGGCAGTCTCGTCATGGAGGGCCGCGACATCGGCTCTAACATCTTCCCGGAGACCGACTACAAGTTCTTCCTTGATGCCAGTCCCGAGGTCCGCAAACAACGGCGCGAGCGCGAGGGCGTGCAGGAGGACGTTCACGCGCGCGACAAGCGGGACAGCTCCCGGGCCCACTCGCCGCTGATGCCCTCGCTCGGCGCGATGATCGTGGACAACTCGCAACACACCGTGCAGGAGACGTGCGATGTGATGCTCGAGGAAATCAACCGGCGTCGGAAGGCGAACCGCCTCGCACCCCTCAAGCCGGTCACCTAGGCCGCATGAAGCCGGTTTACCGCCTCACCTGGCTCGCCTGCCGCGCCTACTACGCGCTGTGGCACCGCTGGCGGGTCTTCAATCCCGAGCGCGTGCCCGCGGCCGGCCCGGTCATCCTCGCGGCGAACCATGCCAGCTTCCTGGACCCGCCGCTCATCGGCAGCGGCCTGCCGCGCGCCATCAACTACCTCGCACGCGAGTCGCTCTTCCGCTTCCCGGGCTTTGGCGCCTACCTGCGCGCGCTCAACTGCGTGCCCGTGGACCGCGATGGCGCGGGCGCGGCCGGCCTCAAGGGCATCCTCGACCGCCTGCACGCTGGCGGCGCGGTCATCCTCTTCCCCGAAGGCACGCGCACGGCGGACGGCCAGCTCAAGCCCGCCCGCAGCGGCATCGGCCTCACGGTCATCAAGTCCGATGCGCCGGTCGTGCCTGTGCGGGTGTTCGGCACGTTCGCGGCGTGGAGCCGCAACCAGAAGTTCCCCCGCCCGCGCCAGGTGCAGGTGAAGTATGGCGTGCCGATGGATTTCCGGGCCCTGCGCGAAGAGGCAAAGACCTGCTCCAAGCCGCGCCTGAAGGAGATTTACCAGGAAATCGCCGACCAACTGATGGCGGCGATTGCCCGCCTGGAGCCGGCGGCTGATGCCGACGCTGCTGGAGCGAACCACCGGTAGCCGCTCCCGGCCCGGTCCTTCGTCACAAAAGCATCTGAACCCGTGACGAATCGCGGGGTGGCTGGCAGAATCCCCGGCTAAACACTCTGCCCATGGAACCAACCATCAAAATCGCCCTCGTCGGCGCCGGCATGTTCGGCGGCGATGTCCACCTCCGCGCCTATGCCGATCTCCAGCGCTTCGGCATCGCTGGCCAGCTTGCGCGCGTCGGCCTCGACAAGTTCAACCGCGACCTCGCGCCGGTGAAGTTCGACCTCGTCGCCGTCGCCACGCGCTCGCAGAAGTCCGCCGAGAAATCCGCCGCCGCGTTCAAGGAATGGACCGGCCATTCGCCCAGGTGTTACTTCGGCGACGAACCGTGGCACGACATCCTACGCGACTTTCCTGATCTCGACGTGCTCGCCGTCGCCACGCCGGATCATTTGCACACGCAGCCGATTCTCGCCGCGCTCGCGAAAGGCGTTCACGTGCTCACGGAAAAGCCCATGTGCCTCACCACGCACGAGGCCGACCGGATCATCGAAGCCGCGCGCGCGAAGAACCGCATCGTGGCCGTGGACATGCACAAGCGTTACGACCCGGATCACCTGCGCATTCGCGACGACATCCAGAAACGCATCGGCGCGCCACTCTACGGCACCGCGTTCCTCGAAGAGCCGCTCGAAGTCAGCACGAGCACCTTCAAGTGGGTCGAGTCGAGCGATCCCTTCAGCTACGTCGGGCCGCACTGGACGGATTTGATTTACTCCTACTACAAGGCCAAGCCCGTCTCGCTCACCGCCGTGGGCCAGAAGAAGCGCCTCGTGCGCGACGGCATCAATGCCTACGACGCCGTGCAGG
>CAZQEW010000005.1:24849-71404 GCA_964591495.1 uncultured Klebsiella sp. | reverse complement strand
CCGAAGCCCCAGTCCGCCAGGCCGCCGCAGCTGATGCTGACCAGGTTCATGAAACCGTAGCCCGTCGCGCGCAGCTCGGGCCGGACGATCTGCGAGAGAATGGGCATGTTATTGCAGTCGAAGAAACCCCAGCCCAGCCCGAACAGGATGAGGAACCCGATGGCCAACCGCAGTGAGTCCGCGTTGACATTGCTCACCACCACGCCCACGCCAAGCATGGCCGGAATGATGAGCGCCATGCCCAGCGCGCTGACGTAAATCCGTCCGCGCTCGGTGCGGCGCATCCAGCGGTCCGCGAGCCAGCCGCCCGCGATGGCGCTGAAGATGGCCGCGCCCTGCCACCACACGACCGCACTCACGCCCGCAATGCCCTGCTTCAAGTTGAGTTCCTTCGCGAGAATCGCCGGCATCCAGTCGCGCACCACCCAGCCGGCCATCGCGGGCAGGGTGAAGTAGGCGACCAGCAGGATGAAGGAGCGGTTGGTCGCCAGCTCCTTCGCGGAATCACCCAGCGAGTTTGAGCGTGGGGCTTCGGCACCGGCGGGGAGAACGGCTTTCGGCGCATCGCGCAGCAGCCAGAGCAACGGCACCGCGTAAAGCACGCCAACGATGCCGGTGATGTCAAAGGCCCAGCGCCAGCCCAGGCTCGGCGCGTCCGCCACATAGCCCGCAAAGCTCCCCGCAATGACGCCGCAGTAGATGCCGATTTGGTGTGCCCCGACCGCGCGCGACCGGGTGTCGCCGACGTGGTAGTCCGCAATGAGCGCGAGGGCCGCCGGGATGTAAAACGCCTCACTCACGCCCATGAGCGAGCGCGCCCACAGCAGGCCGTCGTAGGTGGTGACGTGGCCCGTGGCCCACGTGATGGCGGACCAGACGAAGAGGCTGGCGCAAATCGCGTAGCGCTTGCTGAACCGGTCGGCCAGCCAGCCGCCCACGGGGCTGAAGATGGCATACACCCACTTAAACTGCCCGAGCATGAGGCCCCAGTTCGCCTCCGTGCCGATGTCGGCGATGTCCTTCATCACCGAGAGCTTCATCGCGGCGATCATCTGCCGGTCGAGGTAGTTGAGCAGCGCGACGGGAAACAACAGCGCGACGACGAGCCACGCAGTGCGGAGGGCGGGAGAGGAATTGCCGGGGGTGCTCATGAAATCATTTCGCCGCGGGCTTCGGCGGCTCCACGGCCAGTTCCGCCTCGGGCACGAGCGCGATTTTGACATCTGCACCCTTGAGATGCTTGTCGAAGAAATCCTGCGTGAGCTTGAGCACCGACGGTCGGGTAAACGCGGGGCCGCCGTGGCCGGAGCCGCGGAGGGTTTGCAGCCAGACTTCGACGCCCTTCGCTTTCAGCGCGGCGGCGAGTTGCTCGCTCTGTGCGTAGGGCACAAGGGTATCGTGCGTGCCGTGAAGGATGAGGAAGGGCGGATTGTCCCGGCTCACGTAATGCACCGGGCTGACGGCTTGGGCCTTGGCTTTCTCTTCCAGTGGCGCGCCGATGAGCAACGAATACGGGTCGGTGGGGGAGTTGAACTTGAAGATGTTCCGCACGCTTTTGTCGGCGTCCGCCTGCGCCACAACGGTCGTGAAGTCCGCCGGGCCGAAGATGTCGCAAACGGCCTGCACACGGTCGGACTGGTCGGCATGCCCGCCGATCGGTGCGAAGGCCTGCTTCCCGCCGGCCGTGCCGACGAGCGCGGACAGGTGCCCGCCCGCCGAGCCGCCAATGACGCCGACGCGACCGGGGTCAATGCCGTATTCCTTGCTGCGCGCGCGCAGCCACCGCAGCGCGGCCTGGCAGTCCTGAATCTGCGCGGGGAAAATTGCCTTCTGGCTGAAGCGATACTCCACACTGGCCACCACGTAGCCCTTGAGCACCATGCCCGTCACCGGACAGGGAAACTTGTTGCCACCCCGCCAGCCACCGCCGTGGATGTGGATGATCAGCGGGAGCGGTTTGTCGGCCGGCTTCTCCGGCAGGTAGAGGTCGAGCTTTTGCGCGGGATCGCCGTCGGGAATGTAGGCGAGGTCCTTCTCCATGCGGATCCCGGCGGGCAGGGTGACGGGCTTGGGCGCCGGCTGAGCCGGCACCGTGAGCGGCGCGGCGAGGAGTAGGGCGAGGAAGAGGAATTGTTTCATGTTGGTCGCAAGCCGGGTGGGTGGCGGTTGAACGTTGGGAGCAAGATCGCGGATCGGGTGGGGAAACAAGGCCGCCGTCGGGACGAGCGTTAGGGCTTCGGCCACTCGCCATTCACGAAGTCGCGCGGGGCGAGCTTCGCCGGGTCAATCACCGCGTGCTTCACCTTCTGGCGCTTCCAGGTCCACGTCGCATGCACAAGGCCGTCGCGGGTCTGGATGATGGCGGGGTAGCTGTATTCGCCGGGTTCGCTTTCCAGCACGAGCGCGGCCTGCCAGGTTTTCCCGTCCTTGGACAACGCAAGATTCAGCGGCGAACGGCCTTTCGCGGTGTGGTTGTAGATGAGCAAATGGCGGCCGTCCCGCAGCGTCACGGCGTCGGTGCCGGAGCTGGGATTGGGCAAGGTAGTGAGCGAAATCGCGCCCCACGATTTGCCCGCGTCGTCGCTGCTGATTTGAAAAAGTTTCCCCTGCCGGGTGCGGCCGAGCGCGAGGAGCTTGTCGCCGCCGAGGAAAAGAATGCTCGGCTGGATGGCGCTGATGGCCAGCCCATCGTGCAACGCGGGGGTGCGGGTCCAAGTCGCGCCGAGGTCCGTGCTGCGCTCGAAGTGGACGGCCCACTTGCTGGGTTTCTCGTCCGTCTCGGAGCTGGTGGGGCTGAGGAGGTCGCCGTTCGCGAGCTGCACCGGCTTGTTCTTGATGGGGCCGAGAATGCCCTCGGGCAGGCGGCGCGCGGCGGACCAAGTCTTGCCGCCGTCGGCGGAGGAACGCAGCTCGCCCCACCACGTCTGCGGCGAGGGGCCGACCTTGTAGAAGAGCAACAAGGGGCCGGTCTTGGGCTGAAAGAGCACGGGGTTCCACGTCGGATGGCGCACGGGCGAGCCATCGGCCTTCGGCGGTTGCACGCCGTTCGCAACCTCGACCGGCGCAGTCCATTTTCCGCCTTCCAGGCGGGAAACCCAAATGCCCACGTCGGGATGCTTCTCGCGCGTGCCGCCGAACCACGCCATCACCAGCCCACCGCCCGGCAACTCGGCGATAGTCGAGGCGTGGCACGAAGGGAACGGCGCGGTCTCGTAGATGAACTCGGTCTTGAGCACGGCGGCGGGCGGCGGCGGGGCATCGAGCCACTTCCACGAAGTCAATTCATGGCCCGCGTTGCCCAGCTTGCGCCACACAACCGCCTCGGCGGAGCGGGTTTTGCCGGCGTCGAGCACGCGTAGGGTGAGGCGGTAATTCATCCCGGCGACGACTTGATGCGCGGCCTTTTCAAGAGCTTGGAAGGAGAGTTTCGCGTCGTGTTTGGCCACCGCGAACTTGGCGGCTGCGAGCGCGTCCGCGTCCGTGGTCGCAACCGGGCTGTAACCGCCGGGGATGGACTGAGCGCACGCGAGCGAGGTGAGGAAAGCGAGAGAGAGCAGGAGTTTTATCATAGTTTGGTTCAGGTTGGCTGGCTTCAGCGCGTGCGCGGGTTGCGGAGGTAGTAAAACCGGCCGTCCTCAGCGCCGCCAAGGAAATCGGGCACGCCGTCGCCGTTGAAGTCCACCGTGGTCGGGCTCACGTCATGGCCTTCGATGTTCTGCTGCACCAGCGCACCTTCGTCCTTGAAGAGCCATTTGCCGTCCCGCGACGCCACCTGCCGGAGCAAGTTCGCGTTCGCGGAGTTCAAGAGCAGGTCCAACTGACCATTGCCGTCCCAGTCCACGACGCTGAGTTTGCGGCGGCCGCTCTTGCCGGCGGGGCCTTTGCTCAGGAGCAAGGGCTCGCCCTTTTCGTTGCCCAAGACGCGTTGCGGCGGGAGCAACACGAGTTTGCCCTCACGCTTCGCCCGCTCGAAGAACGCGAGGTAACCCGCCTGGTCCAACATCACGAGGTCCATCAGGCCGTCCTTGTTCCAATCCACGGCCACGGGTGTGGTGCGCCACTGCGTGAGGAGCGCTTTGCCTTCGGGCCGCAGCCAGCCGTAGGCGAGCGTCGGTTGCGCGCCGACCCATTCGACCTCGATGGGCTGTGCGGCGGCGAGCTTCGGTGACTTGCGCGTGCCGGTGTTCCGATACCACTCCACTTTGCCGAGGATGGAATTGACCACGAGGTCGGGCAGCCCATCGCCGTCCCAATCCGCCACGGTCTGCGTGGTGTAACCCCACTTCGCCTCACAGGGGCCTTGGATGCTGCCATTGTAGCCGGCCATTGGGCGAATCACCTTGCCGCCGGCTTCAAGCAACTTCGGCGCGGCCCACTTCGGTTTCTCCACGCGCGGACCGGAGAGGTTCTCGAAGAAGGCGATGTAGCCGGCCGTGTTGCCGCAGAGGATGTCCGTGTCGCCGTCGCCATCCCAATCGAAGCCGACGGGCGTGGCGAGCGCGCCGAACTTTACGTCGTCGGCCTCCTGCTGAAAGTAGCGCGGCGGAAGAAACTGGGGCGTGCGGTCCGTGGTGAACTTGCCCGTGTTCTCGATGAACGCCACGCGCCCGTCCTCGTCGCCGACGATGAGGTCAAGGTCGCCGTCGCGGTCCCAGTCAATCGCGGTGGGCGTAATCATCTGCAAATCCATCGTGAGCGGGCGCGGTGAACCGGGGAGCTTCGCCGCTTCTTTCGTTGCCAGCCAAGCGGCGGGATAGTCTGGCCCAGTGTAGTTCACCGGAACGGTCAGCCGCCGGCCCGCTGAATATTTCGGTGCGGTGCGCGCGCCAACGTTCTCAAAGTAAGTGAAGCCATCGAGGAACTCGCCGCAGAGGAAGTCGAGGTCGCCATCGCCGTCGAAGTCTGCGCAGTTCGGCGAAGGCCAGCCGAAAGTCTCCAGCGGTTTGTCGCCGGCCATGATTTTCACCGGCGGGTCGTAAGCCGGCTTCTCCGCCGTGCCTGTGCCGCGTGCGAAATACACGAAGCCGCGCAACGGCCCGTTGGTCCACGTCCCCTTCGCGTCGTAGGCGTTGTCCCACACGTATTCCGTCCAGTCGCCGACGCCCATGAGCAGGTCCTGTTTCCCGTCGCCGTCGTAATCGGCCATGCGCCACATGTTGGCGCGGACCTTGTTCGGATGCACATTCGCCGGCAGCGGGAGCTTCACCGCCTGATCGAGGCCGGACTTGAGAAAGTCTGGGTGTGCGTGGCCCGGCGTGAGCACGACCGGTTTCCCGCCGACGTAGCTGACCTGCACGTTCTGCAGGCCCTTGCTGATGCGCCGGCCCGGCTTGAACACCGGCATCTTGTTCTTCGCCGTGTCTCCCGTGACGTTCTCGAAGAAGTAAACGCCGTTGTAAGGCTTGTCCGGGCAGTTCACGACGAGGTCGAGGTCGCCATCACCATCGAAGTCCATCGGCAGCGGCCACGCCCACAGACCGACGCCGAGGTCCACGACGAGGCCGGGGTGGTTGTATTTGAGCCGCTGCAGCTTTGGCGCCTCTGCAGAAAAAGCAGTGGCAAGAGACGCGACCAAGGCGAACGTCGCGCCGAGTCGGGCAACGGGGAAGAGCGGGAATTTCATGAGAGTTGGCGACGGCGAAGAGGAAAGCCAATCCGCGCGGCGCCTTCAACCTCGATTGCCGCGTCGCTCACGGCCGCGCGGCCTTGCCCCGCAAAAACTCCGCCGTGGCCCGGCCCAGTTCGCGGCCCACGGCGCGATAGCCGTCCGTGGTGCTGTTCTCGTAGTTCCAGACCGTTTCCAAACACAGGCTCACGGTGTCGGGGTTGCCGTTCATGCAGACCCAGTTCGCGCTGATGTTGCGCCAGAGCGGGTGGTAGCTCGCGCCCGTGGTCTTGGGCCGGTTGCTCATGGGGATGAGCGGCTTGATCTTGCTGATGCGCCCGTAGGCCAGCGCGATGAAGCGGTCGCGCTCCGCGATCATCGGCTCCTTCAAGAGCTGGTTCTCGAGGATGTAGAAGAACGTCGGGTCGCCCGCCGCCGGGTTATGCAGGTCGAGGAACACGGCGAGGCGGTCCTCCTTCACCATCGCTCGCAATCGCTTCTGGGCCGCGGCGACCTCGGGGTAAACCGGGTTGTCGTCCCAGTCACGGTTGTGGTCGCGCGGGGCGGCCTCCTTGCCGCCATTGCCGGTCGCAGCGTTGTCCACGTCCATGATGGGCACCACGAACACCTCCGCGTGGGCGCGCAGCCACTTCGCGTCGGCGTCGTCGCTCACCAGCCACTCGGTGAAGCCACGCGCGACCCAGCAGGAGCCGCTTTCCCACGCGTGCTGCCGGGCGTGGACCCAGATGCCGGGCAGCTTCGGCGCAGTCGCCTCGCTCACGCGCAAGCCCCGCACGGGACGACCGCCGCGCGTGCGGGCCAGCTCGAAGGCCTTCGCGGCGGGCGACAATTTCTCCGCTTCGGCCAGCAGCGCGTCCGTGTCGCGCGGCGTGAAGGGCGGGCCCCATGCGACCCACAGCGGACCGCCGGTGCCGGTGACTTCGTAGAGAATGCGCGCGCCCTCCTTCTTGCCCGGCGCGGTGTGCCGCCAGGTCTGGCCGTCGGTGGAGAAAGTCGCCCGCGCGGGCATGGCCCAACCTGCGGCAAGCGGTTTCCCGGTGTCCTGCCCGTTGTTACGCGTGGGCCGGTCGCTGCCCGCGAGGTCGAGCGTGACTTTCTCGTCCTTTGTCACGCCGTCCACGCGCAGATACCACCAGCAGGGCCAACCGCGCTGCGGATCGCCGTCCGGCATGAAGCGGATGACCCGCGCAGTCTGGTCGATGGCCTCGACATGCGCGGAGCCGCCCTCGAAATCCGTGCTGACGCGCAGGTCGGCCGCCGACGCAGCGGCAACGAGCAGCAGGATGCCCAAAGTGATAAGTTTCATGGCGCAAGTTTCCACACTTCCGGCGAGCGGACGCCCGGCTTCTGTTCGCCGCTGACTACCAGCCACGCCCCGTTCCACTCGACCGTCGGCACGGTCACGCGCGGGGCGAGCGTCGGCGCAACTTCGGTCCAGCGGTCGGTGCGGGTGTCGTAAGCCAGGACTGACTTGGGAAAACCAAGGTGTTGCGTGGGCGGCGTGGTCAGTTGCGAGGCGTCGTCACCGCTGACGACAAGGAACTGCGTTCGCCCGACTGTCGGCGCAGGCGACGGCGCGGCCAAAGCGGCACGCGGCAAATCCGCGATGCGCTGCCAGCCCTTGCCCGGCGTGAAGCGATACGCGTCCTTCAAGTAAGTCCGCACCGGCTTGCCGTCCGGGCCGGGGTTCAAGTCCGCGCCGCTCACGAGGAAGAATGAACCATCCTGCGCCGCCGCTACCGCGAGCATCCGCGCGGGACCGGGCCACGGCTCCAACTCGCGCCACGCCGCCGATTTCGCAGCGAGCTCGAGCGCGTAAAACTTTTTCAGCGCAGTGGTGGAGTCCGGCCGTGCCGTGCCACCGGCGACGTATAGCGTGTTCCCGAGCCGCGCGCCGCTCATGTTCGCGACCGGCTGCGGCAGCGGTGGCAACGACTTGAAGTCCAGCTTGCCCGCGCGCCATTCCATTCGGAATGCGTCCGCCCAATGCCGCTCGGCATCGCTCCCGCCCACGCATACAACCCCGCCGTCGTGCGACACACTTACGCCATAGCCGAGCGGGCGGGGGAGCCGGCCGGCGACCTGCCACTGGCCGTCCGGCTTAGCCAACACGAAGACCGTGTCATACCAGACCTTCTTCCCGCCTTCCCATGGCTTCTTGTCCGGGAAATTCGCGCCGCCCGCCGCGAGCAGCGCGCCACCGCTCACGCCGGCGAACATGGAGGCGAAGCCTTCCTTGTCGGGCAATGGAGGCAATGGGGACCACGCGGGCGACTCGGCCGCCAGGACACTGCCAGCGGTCAACGTCGCAATTGAACCAAGAACAAGTTGGATGACTTTCATCACTCGTTGGCCTTCTTTTTGGCTTTTGGCGGAGGCGGCGTGTATTCGGGCTTGGCCGGGTTGTAATTCGGGTTTGGCGTGGGCATCTGCGCGCCGACCTCCTTGCGCCAGGCGTGCAGGCGGTCACGGAGTTCGGCGACCTTTTGCGGCTGTGCGGCGGCGAGGTCGCGAGATTCGCTGAGGTCTTCGCGAAGGTTGTAAAGCTCGACCTTCATCTCGTTGAAGTGCTCGACGAGCTTGAAGTCGCCGCGCCGGATTGCGCCGTAGGGCATCGCGCCGCCGAGCTGGTAATGCTGATGATGCGGATAATGCCAGAAAAGGTCGCGCGCGGGCAGCGTGCCCGTGCCCCGCAGCAGCGGGACGAGGCTCACGCCATCGGTGCTTGGTGTCCCGCCTTCAGGCGGCATCCGACCGGCTGAAGCCGGGACACCAAGCCCGGCCGCCTCCAGCAGCGTGGGTAACCAATCCATCGTGATGACCGGCGTGTTGTTGCTGCTGCCGGGCTTGGTCACGCCGGGCCAGCGCACGATGGCGGGCACGCGCACGCCACCTTCGTAGGCGGAGGCTTTGCCGAGCCGCAGTGGCGCGTTGGTGGTGACGCCGCGGGTAATGAGGCCGCCGTTGTCTGCCGTGAACGCGACGAGCGTGCGCTCCGCAAGCTTGAGTTCATCGAGCTTCGTCAGCACGCGCCCGACGGCGGAGTCGAGGCTCTCGACCATCGCAGCGTAAGCGGGGTTGTTGTGCCGGAGGCCGGGTTTGAGTTTTTGCTGATACTTGGCCACGAGGTCGGCGCGGCCTTGGATGGGCGTGTGGACGGCGAAGTGCGGGAGGTAGAGGAGGAACGGCTGGTCGCGCCATTTCTCAATCAGCCCGGCGGCCTCTTCGCCGAGCCGGTCGGTCAGATAATCACCGTCGCGGCCGTCCGTGATGGTTTTGATGCGCCACGGCGAAAAGTAAGTTGGCGGCGAACCGGCGTTGAGCCCGGCGATGTTCACATCGAAGCCGTGCTTCTCCGGGTAGAACTCCTCGTCGCCGAGGTGCCACTTGCCGATGCTCGCGGTGCGGTAGCCGGCAGATTTGAAGACCTTCGCGATGGTGGTTTCGGCCAGGGGCAGCTGCTTCGACCAGTCGGGCACGAGCAGCTTGGGATTGTCCGGCATGAGACCGGGAATCCAGTCAGTGATGTGCAGGCGCGCGGGATACTTGCCGGTCATGAGTGCCGCGCGCGTGGGCGAGCAGACGGTGCAGGCGGAGTAATTCTGCGTGAACTTCATGCCCTCGCGCGCGAGGCGGTCGAGATGCGGCGTCTCGTGGAAGTCGCTGCCGAAACACGCGAGGTCTGTCCAGCCCAGGTCGTCGGCGAGAATCAGGACGACGTTGAGCTTCGGCGCAGCCGGGCGGACCTGCGCGGACGCAGAGACAAAGCCGCACAGCAGGAGGATGAACAGGAGGCGCACGACGGGACTCTGCGAGGGATTGCAGGTGATTTCAAGCGGCGCAACGAGTCAGCGCCAGACGGAAATCCGGATCCGTGATCAATCTGTTTCCGGCCAGGCTTCCCCGCTCGGAACCCCGCGCTATTGCCCGCGATAAACCGCCTGTGCCGTGCAGGTTTCGGCCACAACCACCTCGGTCAAAAGGGGCAGCGACGGCTTCAGGCGCTCCCAGATCCAGATTGCCACGTTCTCGCTGGTCGGGTTGGCGAGGCCGGGGATCTCGTTCAGATAGTGGTGGTCCAACTGCTCCCACAGCGGCTTGAACGCCGCCTTGATGTCCGCGTAGTCCATGAGCCAGCCCAGCTGCGGGTCACACTCGCCGGCCACGACGATTTCCACCTTGAAGCTGTGCCCGTGCAGCCGCCGGCATTTGTGTGAAGCGGGCAGGTGCGGAAGCAGATGGGCTGCCTCGAATTGAAAGCTCTTTCTCAGTTCCATCTTCATCGGTTCAGGGTTTGGTTGGATTGTTTGGGATGGTAGGCGTGGCGGCGGACTGGCGGTCTGACATCATCATGGCTTGAGGCTGCGGATTCATTGTTCCCAATCCGTCCAGCGCACCCAATCGCCCAGCAGCCCGCGCCCGTCATGCCGCCAGGTCAACGGCGGGTTCTGCATCTGGCCCAGCGCGCACAGGCGCGTGGCGCCCCACCGGGCCAGCTGTTTGGCCAGCGCTTCCAGCTCGTGCTCCTGCGCGGCGAGCCCCACCGTGGACGTATGGTCACGCACGGGGTCGGCAGCGCGCAACGCCTCGGCCAGGTCGAGCACGGGCTTCACGTAGATGAAGCGGTTCAGACAGGACAGCTGGAAACGCGGATCCGCCTCGTAGATGACGGTCCAGGCCGTTGAATCGGCGCTGCACCAATGCCGCGTGGTCTCGGGTGAATGGGCGGCGCGCACCTCGTAGATCGCCCGGCGCGCGGCGATGTGCGCGGCATCCTCGGTGCCAATCCGGCCCCGCGGCTCAGCGGCCTCCCGGCGGGCCAGCTCGGCGGCGAGCTGCTCGGCAAACTGCAGCGCGAAGCCCACGCCGTTGTCCTCCACGTAAAAGACGTGCGGCGACAGGCAGCCCAACTGATCCCACGCGACCACGTCGGTCGCCGCTGCCGCGACGATCTTCTTCCCGCGCCAGCCCATGAAGGCGTCCCGGGTCACGTAGCCGAAGCTGACCTGATGTCCGTAACCCGCGAACCGCACGCGCGGCGGCAGCGCCCGGCGGATGGCGGCGACCGCTTCATCCGACCCGGTGGCGGTCACGCAATCACACTGGGCGAAGAGCGCCTGCTCCAGTTCGGCCGAGCCGCCAGGCCACGCGGCGATCTCGATGCCCGCCCCGAGCTTGGGTTCACTGCCGTAAAGCGAGTGCAGGAACAGGCGCGGGAGAAACGCTCCGCCGCGCGAGCACTTGATGAATTGCGCCGAGCGCGTGAGCAGCCCCAGCACGATGGCCATGAAGGCGGCGTTTGGGACGCAGCCGGCCGTGATGTGCCCGACCAGTTCGGGGCCGGTGGCGAGCGCGAGCCGGCGCGTGCGGCTGTCGCTGTTGCTGGCGCAAAAGGCATCGAACCGTTGCGTCGTGCCCAGCTCCTGGGCCAGCAGGGCCTCGAGGTTCTCGCCGGTGAGCTGCTTGAAGAAGCTGTCCAGCCCGGTGGCAAGCGTGTGGGCGGAAAAGCCCGTGTGCGCCGGACCTTCCTTCAAAGCGAGCCGGCGGAACGGATAATCGTCAGAGAGCCAGTCCTCCGCCGTGCGCACCAGCGTGCGCAGGATGCTGGGCGTATCGCGCACGGCGAGGTAATGGGCACGGTTGCGCTTCAGCGTCAGGCAAGCGTCCGTGATCATCGCCGGCGTGAGCTCGGCCTCGGATGGCAGGTCGGCGAGGAAGTAGTTCGGCAGTGTCATGGTGCGGAATGAGCTGGTTTTTCCCTCCGCCGGATTTCGCGCAGGCACAGCAAACCGGGCAGTGACGCGACCAGCAGCGCGGCCAGCAGCAGGTAAAAGCCATGGTAGCTCGCCGTCTGGGCCGCGCCCGCGCCGAGCCGTTCCACCCACCGACCGGCGAGCCAGTGCGCGAGGTTGCCGAGGATGCCGCCCACCGTGATGAACAGCCCGAAAACCCGCCCGCGCACCGCGTCCGGCACGGACTCCATCAACGCCGCCTCGACCATCGGGTAGCAGCCCATGAAGAAAAATCCATACACCGCCAGCGCCGCCGTCAGCCAGCCGCGCGGCAGATGCGGATAGGCCGCGATGACCACCGCCGCCGCGAGCATCACCCCCGCCGTCCACCGCGTGCGGCCCCGGTCACTGAGATGGCCGAAAAGCGGATTGCTGACCACGCCCATCAGGAAAATCACGCTCAGCGCCGCGCCCGCTTCCTTCACGGTGAAGCCGTGGGCCTTTTGCAAAAACAGCGAGCCGAGGCTGCCCATGCTGTGCCCGGCGAAGTCCCTCAGCGCAAACGCCACGGCGGCGGCGAAGAACAGCAGCCACAGCGCAGAGGTGGGAAACAGCGACGGGCCACGGGCCGGTGTTGTGCCACTGCCCGCCCCCGCAGGCGGTGCCGTTGGCGGGCTGGACCCGAGGTCCGCGTTCGCCGGCGACTTGGCCCCGCCGCCGTTATCCTCGTCCGCCAGCCAGGCAAAAGCCACGGCCGTTGCGATGCCAGCCAGGCCGAATTCCATTACGGGGATGCGCCAATCACCGGTTTGCGTTGTGCGCCACCCTGCGTAAATCGGCCCGGCAAAAAAGCCCGCGCCAGCTCCGATGCCAATGAGTCCCAGCGCCCGGCCGGTGGCCTCGGGATACAGCCGCGCCACCAGGGCCGTGGCCGCGGGATGGAAGCAACTCCCACCCACGCCCGCGACCACGACGCTGGCCAGCGCAAATGAGTAGGTGGGCGCAAATGCAAGGCCCACATAGCCGAGGGCGTTGATGGCCAAGCCCCAGCCCAGCAGCTTCTTCCGGCTCACCCGGTCAGCGAGGATGCCCAGCGGATAGCTCAGGCCGTAATACACCAGCATCAGCGCCGTGAGCAGAAGCGTGGTCTGCTCGACACTTGCCAGCTTCAGGTCGCGCTGCATCGGCAGGTAAAGCGGCAGCAGCGCCACGTGATACACGTGCGTGAAGGCGTGCAGCACCCCGATGAGCCAGAGCGTGCGAACGCGATGTTGCGGCGCGTGCATCTCAGGCGGCCAGGAGCGAGCATCCGCGCGCCTCGGCCCGGGGAGCGCGACCGAGCAGTTCGAAGCCGGCTCCGCGGCGCACGGCAAGGTCCTCGGTTTGAATCGCCATCACGGAGCGCACGTTCGCCAAGTCAAACAGACGGAGCATGCCAGTTTCCCCCTCCTCCACTTCACAGCCGGTCTCCGGCGAGACCACCAAGGCGCGGCACCAAGGCGGGAAGTGGAAAGCCCGTGGCTGATCGGACTTCGCGAATGGCTGCGCGGGCGCGTTACCCGCGACGCGGTCATAGGCCTGCGAACTCAGTTCACTCATGCCGTATTCGCAGACAATGAATCCATCCGGCACTCCCAACCGTGCGGTGATCAGCGCGTGCAGCTCCGCCTTGGGCAGTTCGCGCGCACGACCCTTGTAACCGCCGGTTTCCATCACGCGCGAACCAGGCGGCAAAGCCAACGTGAGCCCGCGCCGCTCCAGTTCATCGAGCAGATGAACGAACATGAAGGCCGTGCCCAACAGCACGACCGGTTCGCCTGCCCGCTCGGCATCGCGCAAGACAGCCACCGCCGTCGTGTCGTCCAGCATCCAGACGTTGTCCACCCCAAGGCGGGCGAGGAACCGCGCCCCGCCTTCGGCAAAGGCCGCGCCCGCACACGCAAACATGTGGACAAGCGACGAGTGCGGGGCCAGCTCCGGCGGCGGCGCGAGGCAGAGGATTGCACGCGGCCGCAGCCGCCCCCCGCCGGTCAGCAGATGCCGTTCAAACCAAGGCAGCAGCGAAGCTTCATAGACGGCCAGCGAATCGGCGTTGTGGAAATGCCGGCTCGGGCGATGCTCCGTCGTGCCGCTGGAATGAAAAACGCTGGTGCGCTCCGTGGTGGCAAGGCTCGTCAGCTCCAAATCTTTGAACGCCTGCGCCGGCACGGCCGGGATACGCGCCCAATCTGCCAGCGTAGCGGGTGAAATACCGCGCGCCTCACACAGCCGGCGATAGGGGGCGACATGGGCGAATTGCAGGGCAAAGAGGCCGTTCGCCAGCGCACCAAACTCGGCATCGGTAAGGGCAGTGCCGCGCTTTATGTCAGCGCGGAGCCGGCGGGAATAACTGTCAAATGATGACGGGATCGTCATGCGGTTTTGATTGCTTGGCTGGTGTTCCGCCACAGCCAAGGCGAGGTTCAACCCTGGCTGGCTGCCTGTCGAGCTGGATTCGCGCCCCGGTTGATCGTTGAACGTTTGGCGTCGCTTTCCTACCGTCGTCCGGTGTCCGTTCAATTCACCATCCTGGGCAGCGGTTCCGGGGGCAACTGCGCCTACCTCGAAACGCCCGAGGTGCGGCTGCTGATCGACGCGGGTTTCAGCGGTCGGCAAATCCGCGAGCGGCTGGCGTCCATCAGCCGCACGCCGGAGCGGCTCACCGGCATCCTCCTGACGCATGAGCACCAAGACCACACCCAAGGACTGCCAGTCCTCGCGGCGAAACTAGGCATCCCGGTCTATTGCAATCGCCTGACGCAGGAAGCAACCGAACGGCAGTTGGAAACGCGCTTCGAAGCCCGGCACTTTGTCACGGGCGCGAGCTTCGATCTCGCGGATGTAACGGTCGAGACGTTCAGCGTGCCGCACGACGCGCAGGACCCCGTCGGCTTTCTGCTGCGCACGCGCGCGGGCAACATCGGTTTCCTCACCGACCTCGGCCACGCGACCAAGCTCGTGCTCGAGCGCGTCCGCCCCGCGCACCTGCTCGTGCTGGAGGCGAACCATGACTTGAAGCTGCTGCAGGACGACACCAAGCGCCCGTGGTCCACCAAACAGCGGATCCTCAGCCGGCACGGCCACCTCTCCAACGACGCGGCGGCCACCGTCGCCGAGCAGATTGTTTCGAGCACGCTCACCCGGGTGTATCTCGGCCACCTCAGCCGCGACTGCAACCGCCCGGAGCTGGCGCGCGCCGCGGTCAGTGACCGCCTCCAACGACTGGGGGCCACGCACGTGCGCATTGAATCCACCTCACAGGATGCGCCCTGTGCGACGGTGGCGCTGTAGGACGGGGCAGGCATTCAGCCCAGCCCAAGAATCTTCCGCCCTTCCGCCGAAATCATCGACTGGTGCCACGGCGGATCCCAGACCACTTCCACGCTCGCGTCCTCGACGCCGTGCAGGGAAAGAATCTTCTGCTGAGCATCACGGGCGATGGTCGGCCCCATCCCGCAGCCCGGCGCGGTGAGCGTCATCTTCACGAAGACCTTGTGGCCATTCGTCGGCAACGGCTCGATGGCCATGTCGTAAACCAGCCCGAGGTCCACGATGTTCACGGGAATTTCCGGGTCAAAGCATGTCTTCAGCACGGACCAGACGGCCTGCTCAGACACGGCTTGCGCGGCGGGTAATGCGGATGCCGGCTCCGGCGTGAGGCCCAGCGCATCGGCGTCCTTGCCCGCGATGCGGAACAGGCCGCCCATGCTGTGGACGGTGTAGGTGCCGCCGAGAGTTTGCACAATGTCCACGGGCGTCGCCGCCTTCAACGTAACCTCGGTGCCGACGGGAATCTGGATGGCCGCGCAATCGCGGGCGAGTTTGACAGTGGTGCCTGCGCTCATGGGCGGACTATGCGACGGGCCGCGGCCGGGAGCAAGCGGCGCGCTTACTTCGCCTTGAAGTCCAGCCGATCGCCGTCCGCGCTGACCTTGATCTTGTCTCCCGGCTTGAACTCGCCTTCGAGCAGCTTCGTGGCAAGCGGGTCGAGCAGATGTTCCTGCACGGCGCGCTTGAGCGGGCGGGCGCCGAACTGCGGGTCGTAGCCTTCCTTCGCGATGAGCTTCCGCGCGGACTTGTCCACGTCGAGCGTGAGGTGCTGCTGGGCGAGGCGTTTCTCCAACCGCGTGAGCTGGATGTCCACGACCTGCGCCAGCTCGTCCTCGTCGAGGCTGTGGAAGATGATGGTGCTGTCCACGCGGTTGAGGAACTCGGGGCGGAAGTGCCGCTTCAGCTCGGCCATCACCTTGTCCTCCATCGCGGAGCGCGCCCCAATGGTCGTTTTCCCGTCGAGGAAGTATTCCTGGATAATCGGCGACCCGATGTTGCTGGTCATGATGATGACCGTGTTCTTGAAGTCCACGGTGCGGCCCTGGCCGTCCGTGAGGCGGCCGTCGTCGAGGACTTGCAGCAGCACGTTGAACACGTCGTGGTGGGCCTTTTCGATTTCATCGAACAGCACCACCGCGTAGGGCCGGCGCCGCACCGCCTCGCTGAGTTGCCCGCCTTCCTCGTAGCCCACATAGCCTGGCGGCGCGCCGATGAGCCGCGCGACGGTGTGCTTCTCCATGTATTCCGACATGTCGATGCGGACCATCGCCTGCTCGTCATCGAAGAGGAATTCCGCGAGCGCGCGGGCCAGCTCGGTTTTGCCCACGCCGGTCGGCCCGAGGAAGATGAACGAGCCGACGGGGCGATTCGGGTCTTGCAGGCCGCTGCGGGCGCGGCGCACGGAGTTACTCACGGCCTTCACCGCCTCGCGCTGGCCGACGACGCGCGCGGCGAGCCGCTCCTCCATCTTCACGAGCTTCTGCCGCTCACCTTCGAGCATCTTCGTCACCGGAACGCCCGTCCAGGTGGACACGACTTTCGCGATGTCCTCCTCGGTGACTTCCTGGCGGAGCAAAGTGTTCTTCGCCGCGTCGGACTTCTTCGCGACGCTCGTGAGCTTCTTCTCCAGCTCCGGCAGCTTGCCGTACTGGATTTCGGCCGACTTCTGCAGGTTGCCTTTGCGCTGCGCCTGCTCCAGCTCAGTCTTCGCCGCGTCGATCTGGGCCTGAATCACGCTCACGGCGTTGATGGCGGCCTTCTCGTTCTGCCACTGCACGGTGAGCGCGCCGGAGCGTTCCTTCAAGTTCGCCAGCTCGGCTTCGAGCTTCTTAAGCCGCTCCTTGCTCGCGTCGTCCTTCTCCTTCGCGAGCGACGTGCGTTCGATTTCGAGTTGGAGGATCGCCCGGTCCAGCTTGTCTATGTCAGTGGGCTTGGAATCCAACTCCATCTTCAGCCGCGACGCCGATTCGTCCACGAGGTCCACCGCCTTGTCCGGCAGGAAACGGTCCGCGATGTAGCGATGGCTCAAGGTCGCCGCCGCCACCAGCGCCGTGTCCTGGATGCGGAGGCCGTGGTGCACTTCGTAGCGTTCCTTCAGCCCGCGCAGAATCGCGATGGTGCTCTCGACGCTCGGTTCCGCGACGAACACCGGCTGGAAGCGCCGCTCCAGCGCGGGGTCCTTCTCGATGTGCTTGCGATACTCGTCGAGCGTGGTTGCGCCGACGCAGCGCAGTTCGCCACGCGCGAGCTGGGGCTTGAGCAAGTTGCCCGCGTCCATTGCGCCGTCGGCCTTGCCCGCGCCGACGATGGTGTGCAGCTCGTCAATGAAGAGGATGATGCGGCCCTCGGCGGACGTGACTTCTTTGAGGAACGCTTTCAGGCGGTCCTCGAACTCGCCGCGATACTTCGCGCCGGCAATCATCGCGCCGAGGTCCATCGCCACGACGCGCTTGTTCTTCAGCGACTCCGGCACGTCGCCATCCACGATGCGCTTGGCCAGGCCCTCGACGATGGCGGTCTTGCCCACGCCCGGTTCGCCGATGAGCACGGGATTGTTCTTCGTGCGGCGCGTGAGCACCTGCATCAAGCGGCGGATCTCGTCATCGCGGCCGATGACCGGGTCAATTTTCCCCTGCCGCGCGAGGGCGGTGAGGTCCTTGCCGTATTTTTCGAGCGTCTGGAATTTGTCCTCCGGGTTCTGGTCGGTGACGCGCTGGTTGCCGCGCAAGTCGGCGAGCGCCTTGAGCAGCGCGTCGCGGGAAACCTTGTGCGTCTTCAGCATCGCCTTGAGCTGCGTGCCGCCTTCCGCGACCAGCCCGAGCAGCAAGTGTTCGGCGGAGACGAATTCATCCTTCAGCTTGCGCGCCTCGGCCTCGGCGGCATCGAGCGCCTTCTTCAAATTCTGGCCGAGATAAACGTCGGTCGAACTCGTGCCCTGCACCTTGTGCCGGCGCGTGAGTTCCTTCTCCAAGTCTGCTTTCAGCGCGGGCAGCGCGACCCCGAGCTTTTGGAGCACGAGCGGCACGAGGCTCTCGCCCTGCTCGACGAGCGCGAGCAGCACGTGCTCGCCGTCCAGCTCCTGATGTTCGTAGCCGTGCGCGAGCCGCTGTGCGTCCTGCAGTGCCTGCTGCGCCTTGGTGGTGAATCGGTCCATGTTCATGCGTGTCAACATGCAGCGGAGATGCCAAGCCCACGCCGGCGAACTTGGCGGGAAATCGCCCGTTTTTGGCCCACCGGTGACTGCTTGTGCCAGCGGACGGCGGGCCGGGGCGGCACACCTGCGCCGCCCGTGACGCTCGCTCGGCCGCATTCGGGATTGCGACGCGCCGCAACTGCGGTTATTGCAATCCCACCCGCGCGCCCCGCGTGCGGCACACATGAGCGACATCCTCGTCATCGGCCACCGGAACCCCGACACCGACGCCATCTGTTCAGCCATCGGCTACGCGGAGTTCAAGCGCCGCACCGGAATGCGCAATGTGGAGGCCGCCCGCTGCGGCGACACGAACGACCGGATTGACTTCGTCCTGAAATCCTTCCTCGTCCCGCCGCCCCGCTTCGTCGCCGACGTATCCCCCAAGGTGCGCGATGTGATGCAGGCCAACGTCATCGCCGTGCCGCCCACCGCGTCCGTGTCAGAGGCACTGGGCATCATGGACGAGCGCAACATCCGCGTGCTGCCCGTGCTCAATGAGGACCGCTCCTGCCGCGGCCTGCTTTCCCTGTTCAAGCTGAGCAAGTTTTTCTTCCCCGCAGGAAACCGCCTCTTCGACTCCCGGCGCGTGCTGTCCACCATCCGGAATCTCGCCCGCACGCTCGAGGGCAAGCTCCTCTTCTCCGTCGACCCGGACCGTGAGGAGGATCTCGTGCTGATGGTCGGGGCGATGAGCCTGGAGTCTTTTTCGGAACGGCTCTCCAGCTACCCACGCGAGAAGCTGATCGTCGTGGTCGGCGACCGCTGGGACATCCAAAACCTCGCCATCCGCGAGCGGGTGCGCGTCATCATTGTGACTGGCGGCCTGCAGGTGGAGGCAAAGACGATCGAGGCCGCCAAGAAAAACGAGGTCAGCCTGATCCTTTCACCACACGATTCCGCCACCACTTCGATGCTCTGCCGCGGTGCGATTCCCGTGAACCACATGCTGCATGAGCACTTCCTCACCTTCCGCGAGGACGAGTCACTGGCCCAGGTGCAGCCGGTGGCAACAGCTTCCGCTTTTCAGGCGTTTCCCGTCCTGGACCAGTCGGGCCGCACGGTCGGCATCCTGTCCAAGTCCGACTTCCTCAAGCGCGTGGACCGCAAGCTCATCCTCGTGGACCACAACGAACTGTCGCAGGCCGTGACCGGTGCGGATCAGGTGGAAATCCTGGAGATCATTGACCACCACCGCATCGGCGCCCTGACCACGCAGCAGCCCATCCTCTTCCGTAACGAGCCCGTCGGCTCCACCAGCACCATCGTGGCGGACTGTTTTTTCCGCTACGGCGTCGAGCTGCCGCCCAGCATCGCGGGGCTCCTGCTGGCGGGCCTGGTCTCCGACACGTTGAACCTTACTTCGCCCACCACGACCGCCCGCGACGCGGAGATTCTCGTCAAGCTCGAGCAAATTTCCGGCGTCAATGCCACCCAGTTCACCGAGAAACTGTTTGCCTCGGGCTCCCTCCTCACCACCAAGCCCGCCGCCCAGGCCATCACCACGGACTGCAAGGAATACCTGGAAAACGGCCGCGCCTTCAGCGTCGCGCAGATCGAGGAACTCGGCTTCGACCAGTTCTGGAAGCGCAAGTCCGAGGTGCTCGCCGCGCTCGAGGAACACCGGCAGCAGAAGGGCTATTTCTTCGCCGCGCTGCTGGTGACCGACGTCGTGCTGCAAAGCTCCCTGCTCCTGCTGGCCGGCGCGAAATCGTTCATGGATCAGGTGGACTACCCCAAGCTCGAACCCGGCATCTACCAGCTTGATGGCGTCGTCTCCCGCAAGAAGCAGCTCCTGCCCTACCTCACCCACGCGCTCGCGCAGGTGAAAAGCTGACCCCCCGGATATCCGGCACGGGGGTTGGCCGTCGGTCGAATCCCCGCTTGCCGGCGGTCGGCCGGTTCCGGCAGAGTCCCCGCCCCTCTCGGCGGGTTGCGCCGGCTGGGGCTTTACATGCAGAGCACGCACAACTGGCACATTCAGGCCACGCGGCCCATCATCACCCCGCGGCTGCTGGCCGATTCACTCCCGCTTACGCCGGAGGTGGCAAAGACCGTCGTCGCCGGCCGGCACGCGGTGCAGAACATTCTCGACCGCAAGGATCCCCGGCTGCTGGTCATCGTCGGCCCCTGCTCGATCCACGACCCGGTGGCGGCGGTGGACTATGCGCGGCACCTGATGCCGCTGCGGGAGCAGTTGGCCGACCGGATGGAGATTGTGATGCGCGTGTATTTCGAGAAGCCGCGCACCATCCTCGGCTGGAAGGGGCTGATCAACGATCCGCATCTGGACGGCTCATGTGATATCGAGGCGGGCTTGAAGGTCGGCCGCAAGCTGCTGCTGGACATTGTCGGCCTTGGGATGCCGGCCGGCACCGAGTTCCTCGACCCCGTGGTGCCGCAATACCTTGCCGACCTCGTCAGCTGGGCGGCGGTCGGCGCACGCACCACGGAATCGCAAACGCACCGCGAGATGGCCAGCGGGCTGTCCATGCCCGTGGGCTTCAAGAACGGCACCGATGGCAGCCTGGAAACGGCTGTCAACGCCATGAAGGCCGCGCGCCACGCGCACAGTTTTCTGGGCATCGATCCCGATGGTCGCACCTGCATCATTCAAACCACGGGCAACCAGTGGGGCCATGTGGTCATGCGCGGCGGCAAGCACGCGCCCAACTACGACGAGCGCAGCATCGCCGAAGCCGTGCAGCAACTGCAGGACGCAGGCCTTCCAGGGGCCTTGATCGTGGACTGCAGCCACGCGAACTCGGGCAAGAAGCACACCCGCCAGCAGACGGTGTGGGAGCACATCATCGAGCAGCGCATGGCGGGCAGCCCGTCGGTCATCGGCGTGATGCTGGAAAGCAACCTGGAGGAAGGCAGCCAGCCGTTGGCGGCGGACCTGAAACAGCTGCGCTATGGCGTTTCCATCACGGATGCGTGCCTCGGCTGGAAGGACACGGAAGCCCTGCTACGGCGCGGGCATGCGAGGCTCGCGGGCGGGCACTGACGCGCTTTACGGCTGCTTCGCCTTCGCCCGCTGCTGCTCCTCGGCAAGCCGTTCCTCAACCACAGGCAGGTAAGTGTTGGGAATCGTGTAGTCCGTCCCGGGCATCTCGGCGGCGCGGCGGAGGTATTTGCGGGCGTTGGCCCAGTCCTCCAGCTGCGTGTAGTGCCAGCCGACGTGCGCGAGGGTGAATGCCCCGACCGGATCCAGCTCCAGCGCCCGCATGAAGTGGCGCAGAGCCCGTTCGCGCTCGCCGAGCAAATCGAGGCACATTCCGTAGCGGAGGTGGGAATAGGCATCGTAAGGATTAATCTGCCAGGCACGTTCGAACCACGGCATCGCATCCCGCACCCCGTCCTGCTGTCCGGGCGGCATTTCCCAGGCCGTCACGCGCAGGATTTCACCGATGGCAAAGTGGGTCTCCGGGTTCGTCGGCTCCAGCGCAACGGCTCGGTGAAGCAGCGCAAGCTGTTCGCCACGGTTTGTGCGGGAGTCGTTGGCGCGGCGCAGCAAATGGTCTTCCCACCCCCGCCGGGCCGCGGCGTGCCCCAGGGCCACCGCCGCAATCAGGCCCGCGGACATCACCACCAAACGTCCCGGCAAACTCAAGGACACGCGGTAATCTCCGGGTGCGTGCCGCAGGTGTGCCGCCAGCAGCGCGGCAAGGGTGGTGAACGCCAACGCATTGGCCGGCATGTGGAAGTTGAAGTCCACGAAGGCGTGCAGCAGCAGCGCCAGCAGGCCAGTGCCCGCACCGAGCACGAACGCCGCGCGGTTGCTCTGGCGCGCCCGGAAATCATCGCCGTCACGCTGCACGTGCGGCCACACCCGGAAGACGGTCCACGCCAGCAGTCCGAGCAGGACCAACGCCAGGATCATCCCCGCCAGGCCAAAGTCCGCGAGCAGGTTCAGATAGTCATTATGCGCCCGTTCGGGACGCGCCTGCACGTGCAGGTTGCGGAACAGGCGAAAGAGCGGGTCGAAGTGCCCCGGCCCGGCACCCCACCAGAAGTGCTCCTGCCAGATGCGCGTGGCAACCGGCCAAATGTAGAGCCTGATGTCGTTGAGCTTCTGATCGCCCAGTGCCTGACGAATCCGCTCCGAGGATGCCCGCAGCTCCAAAACGAACCACAGTGCCGCACCAGCCAACAGCACCAACAGGATCATCGCCGGAATCCGATGCCCACGCTGCCGGAGCAGCACCGCAAAAAACAACAGCAGGGCCAGCGCTGTGGCCACCCAACCGCCACGGGATTGCGTGGCAGCCAGCCCGGCCACGATCACCAACACAGAGTAGCCGATGACGATCCGCGACAGGTGTCCCACTCGGCCAAGAAACAAGTGGGCCAGCCCCAGCGGCAGGGCGAGTTCCAACAGGCCGGCAAGGTGATTGGGGCAGATGTAAGGTCCGGAGCCGCGTCCGATATATTGCTCGGCCCGGGCAAAGTGCCACACCTGCGAGGATTTGGTCAGCGCCTGGAAAATGGCATACAACGAGGCGAAGGCCGCAATCGTCAGCAGTGCCCCGGTGACCCAGCCCGCGGCTTGGCGATGGCCAATGTTGTTGAGCACCACGAAAAAGACCGCTGCATACAAGGCATATCGCAGCAGCTCTCCGAGCGCGGTGTATTCCAGCACGGCGAACTGACCGCGCACCAGGGCATACGCTAGCGCCGCCACCACCGCCCAGGCCACCGGCGGCCAGAACACCGTCGGCTCCGATGCCACCCCCAGCCGCACCACCCACAAGAGCAGCGCCGCCACGCCCAAGCCGGCCATCACCGCGAAGAATTCAACATGTGCCCCGCCCAGCAGCAGCGGCCCGATGACCAGCAGCGCCACGACCAGCAGCAAAATGCCGTGGCCGCAAAATTTGTCCGCGCGCTCCCGCCAGGTTGGCATGGCGCGGAAGCTAGGAGAGTGCCCCGGCGGGGTCACGCCCTTTTCGCGCTCGCCGCGTGCTCCTCGCTGAGGTTCGCCTCCTGCCGCGTCAGGGCGAGGAACGAGTGCTCCAGCACGCCGTCGGATCCGCTCTGCCGCCGCAACTCCTCGCTCGTGCCCACGGCGACGAACCTTCCCTGATGGATGATGCCGATACGGTCGGCCATTTCCTCCGCCACGCTCAACTGGTGCGTCGAGAGGAACACCGTCATGCCCGTGCGCGAACGCTCCTTGAGAATGTCCTTCACCACGCGCGCGTGGTGAGGGTCCAAGCCAACCATCGGCTCATCGATGACGAAGACCTCCGGGTCGTGCAGCAGCGCGGCGGCGATGGCGACACGCTGGCGGGTGCCGTGGGAAAGGCCTTCGATGGGCTTGCGCAGGTAGGGCTCGAGGTTGAAGCGCGGGATCAGCGTCCGCGCCGCAGCCTCGATGCGGTCATCGGCCATCTGGAAAAGCTGGCCGATGAACCGGAGGAACTCCCACGGCGTGAGCTTCTCGTAGAGGAAGGGAAAGTCCGGCACATAGGCCAGCCGGCGCCGGACCTCCAGCGGCTCGGCCTGCACGTCATAACCGGCCACCCGCACGGTGCCGCTGGTTGGCTTGATGAGACCGGTGATCATCTTGATCGTGGTCGTCTTGCCGGCGGCGTTGGGCCCGAGCACGGCGAAGAACTCGCCGCGGTTGACGGTGAGCGTGACGTCGTTGACGGCGGTCAGCTCGCCGAAACGCTTGGTAAGGTTGCGCAGTTCGATCATGTCGTCGCGTTTACTGCTCTTGATACCAATCCTGATCCTGCTCGCTTCGCCGCAGCCAGCAAGGCACGGATAGCATTGGGATTAGGATCAAGATTAGGAGCTGGAGGAGAAGAATGAGTCACAGCAGCAGCATCCGGGTGTTTTGCAGCACGTAACCGTCGGGCAGCTCGACGCGGAGGATCTCGCCCACGCGGCTGACGAAAACGACGGCCTGGTGTCTCTCCAACAGGCGGGTGTGCAGGCGGTAGCAGCGAAGCTTGGCACTGCCCACCTTGAGCCAGTCCTGCCGGGCTTCCCATTGGAGGCCGAGGGAAAGTTTTTGCAGTGCGGGCACCGCGGTCAGCTCTGCGCCGCCAGCGCCGCCGCCCAAGCCGCCGAGAAGCCCGCCAGTGAGCAGGCCCAGCGGCACGGGTCCGGCCACTTCCTGCAAGAGCCTCGCGGGATCCCGCAACTGCGCGAAAGTCACCGTGCGGGTCACCGCGTGCTCACCTTGGCGGTAGGCCAGCGTCAGCGTCTCGTTGGTGGCCGAGGCGTTCACATCCAGAGTCGCCGGACGCTGGATGAACTGGAGGTTGAAGGTCTGCCACTGGTGGTTCGTGCTGAACGTGGTGTTCATCGTGAACCGGATGCGCTTGCGGTCCTCGCCCAGGTCGAGCCGGCCGTCGAGGATGTCAATGGTGTAACCCGCCACCTTGCGCACCATGCCTTCCTGCAAATCCTCGTTCGCGGCGGGGGCGTTGGTAGTGGAGGATTCGCCGGCATTCGCAGCCCAGCGCAGGTGGCCGATCTTTTTCCGGTGGTGGAAGATCTCCAGATCCGAGTCATCCGGGGCGCGGAGGATGCGCTCCCACACCCCGGCCAGCGGCACCGGTGCGCCTTCGCCCTGCGCGCGGAACTCGGAACGCCACAGCAGCACGTTCATCGTGAGGAAGAACGCGGTGATGGTGAGGAAGGCGACGCGGCTCATGCCCATGGCTCAGGGGGCGGGGATGTTGAGGGTCTGGCCAATCTTGAGCCGCTTGGCGTCCAGCCCGGGATTGGCCGCCAGCAGGGCTTCCACCTTGACCCCGTAGCGCCGCGCGATGGTCTCGGGTATTTCGCCCGGCTTGACCGAGTGCGAGCGGGTGGCGGCAGCCGGAGCCTTGGCCGGAGCCGGCTCGGCGGGCTTGGCAGCCACCGCAGTCGGCGGAGTGGCAACCGGCGGAGCAGGAGCAGCTGGCGCTTTGCCCGCGGTGACGACCGGCGGGGCGACGGGGGCGGTCACACCGCGGGCGGCGGCTTGGGCGTTGAGCAATTCGACATGACGGCGCAGCTGGTTGTTGTCCAACCCTAGCCGCTCGATCTCAGCGCGGAGCTTGTCCATTTCGCGCTGCACGGAGGGCGCGGTGGGCGCAAGGAGGAACGACTTGGCCAGCTCCATCTTGCAGTTGGTTGCGCGCTGCCGGGCAACGTCGGCTTTGTCCGAAGTGGGCCGCAGCTTGAGAAAACGCTCGAAGTGGAAGACGGCCGACGCCGGCTCGTTGAGCCGCGTTTCGTGAAGCAGGCCCAGCTCGAAGTGCGCCGCTGCGGAGCGCGGGTTGGCCTCCAGCGCCCGTTCGAGCGCCTCGGCCGCAGCCCGGAAATCCTGCGCCCGGGCCAGCTCTTGGGCGCGCAGGAAATGCGGCTCGCGCTCCTCGTCCGCACCGATGTCCCGCGTCGGAATGCAGCCGGCCGCGCACAGCAGCAGGAGCAGGCCGGGAACGAGGCGTCGGCACGCCGGAAGAATCATGGCGCGCAGCGTAGCGAAACACCGCAGGGGCGCAACCTCACTCATGCGCGCGGCCCGCCTTGGAACGGGTTCTCGCCCGCTGGTTCGGGCGGCGGCGGCTCCGCCTTCTCCTCGGGCGGAGCCGGCATAAACGGGTTCGCGCCAGCCGTCACCGGAGGTTCGCCCTGGCGCGGCAGCCAGAACGGCGCGCCGACCAAATAAACCCAGCCGATTACCACGTGCACCCCGAACGCGAGGCCCAATCCGGCCAGCGACAGCTGCTCCGCCGCATACAGAAGGATCGCCCCGCCCATCCACAGCGCGCCCGGCAGCAGCGCCGCCGCCGCCAACCGCCAACACTTCCCTGCCGAGGCCACCCGCCCGGCCAGCCGCGCCAGCACCCAGACCGGCACGGCATAAAGCGTCGCCAGCATGCCCCAGCTCGCAGCCAGCCAGGCCAAGACCCCCAGCCCGCCGGCGAACCAGAACGCCGGCCGCCAAGCGTTCCACCACGGATCCAGCACCTGCCGGCTCAACTCAATCTCCACGCCCACCGGATACGGCAGTGCCACATAGCCCAGCAGCGACACCACCTTGATCCGCTCGCGGCCAAACTCCACCTGCAGGTCCGCGATTTGGCCGGCTGCCCCCGTTTCCTCCAGATCCAACGCCAGCCCAAGAAACCGGTTCTCGGCCAGCATCACGGCCTCGGTCTTCGGCCACGCCAGGCGCCCGGCGCGCACCGCACCGAAATCCGTCAGTGCCCGCACCGCGTCCGTGACCACCGGAAACCATCCCCGGCCCAGCACCATGAGCACCGCCACCATCACCGCCACCGCCACCACCGCCTGAACCATCAGCAGGCGTGGCCACCGCGCCCGCGCAAAGGCGGCGACCCCGCCAAAAGTCAGTGGCTGCCACACGGGTGGCGGCGGGAATTCAGGCGCGTTCTTCAAAGCGCGGCCATCAAACCACGTCCCTAGGACGCCGGGCAATGCCAGCCGTGGCCAGCTACGGCGCAACTGCATTGCCCGCCTGCTGGGTTGCTCCTAAGCTGGTGCCATGCTCCGTCCGGTAGCCGTCCACCTCATCTGCCTCGCGCTGGCTGGTGGCAGCCTCGCACTCACCGGCGCCGAACCGCGCTTGCTGGATGCGACGCGCTACCACCTCGGCATGGAAGGCTTCCCCGAATGGCAGGAGTTCGCCGGGAAAAGGCCGCATGGCCGGATGCTGGAAGTCCGGTTCGATGCCCAGCGCAACCCCACCGAGCAAACCCTGCTGCTCCGCCAGCGCGACGTGAAGCAGGGCTGGCAGGTGCAGCTCAACGGCCGCCGCCTCGGCAGCCTCGTGACGCAGGAAACCCCGCTCGTCCAAGCGCTGCCCGTGCCGCCGGGCGCACTCCGCGACGGCTCCAACACCCTCGCCATCCTGCCGCCCACGGCGGTGGACGACATCGTGGTGGGCGAGTTCCGGCTGACCGACGCCCCGCTGGCCGCGACGCTCACGCAGGCGACGCTGCGGCTGCAAGTCACCGACGCGGACGCGCAAGCCGGCACGCCCTGCCGTGTGACCATTGTGGACGCCGAGGGCGCGCTCGCCGCGCTGCGTCCCGGCACGACAAACCAATCCGAGCTGGCCGCCCGGCCCGGCGTGCTTTACGCGCGCGACGGCACGGCCACAGTCGGGCTGCTGCCCGGTGCCTACACCGTCTTTGCTTCGCGCGGTTTCGAGTTCAGCGTCGCCACGCAGGCCGTGACGCTAGTCGCCGGGCAGACGCAGACGGTTGCGCTGGCGATCCAACGCGTCGTGCCCACGCCGGGCTGGGTGGCGGCGGACACGCACATCCACACGTTCACGAAGAGCCGGCACGGCGACGCGACCGAGGACGAGCGGATGCTCACCATCGCGGGCGAAGGCATTGAGCTGGCCGTCGCCACCGACCACAATGTCCACGCGGACTACACCGAGGCCGCGCGGCGCACGGGCTTGGCCAACCGCTTCACGCCCGTGCCCGGCAACGAGGTCACAACCAAGGCCGGCCATTTCAACGCCTTCCCCATCGCGCCCGGCAGCGCGCCGCCGGACTTCACGATGACGAACTGGCCCGGGCTGCTCGCGGGCATCCGCGCGACGCCCGGCGTGCAGGTCATCACGCTCAACCACCCGCGCGACCTGCACAGCGGCTTCGTGCCGCTCGGCCCGGCGAACTTCAACCCCGTTTCCGGCGCGGCGTTGCGCGGACAGGCGTTCGCCTTCGACGGCCTCGAAGTCGTGACCTCCGCCGCGATGCAGTCAGACATCCTGCTGCTGTTCCGCGACTGGTTCGCGCTGCTAAACCACGGGCATCGCCTCACCGCGCTCGGCTCCAGCGACACGCACGACGTGAGCCGCTTCATCCTCGGCCAGGCGCGGACCTATGTGCAATGCGCGGACACCGACCCCGCCGCGCTCGACGTGGCCGCCGCGTGTCGCAGCCTGCGCGAGGGCCGCGCGCTCGTCAGCTTCGGCCTGCTGGCGAACCTCACGGTCAACGACCGCTTCGGCGTGGGCGACCTGGCGCTCCGCGGCCAGCGGAACGCGACGGCCGTCGTGACCGTGCTCGGGCCGGCATGGGTGCAGGCGGATCGCGTGGAGCTGTTCGCCAACGGCGTGCGCTTGGCGGAGCAACCGTTGCCCCCCGTGCCGGGCGCGGTGCGGGCGCGCGTGGTCTTCAAGCTGCCGCGCCTCAAGCACGACACGCACCTCGTCGCGATCGCCAGCGGGCCGGGCGTGACCGCGCCGTTCTGGGAAACGCCGCGCCCGTATCAGCCCAGCTCAAGGGACTTCACCCCGCGCGTGCTCGGCGCGACAAACCCCGTGTGGGTGGATGCCGACGACGACGGCAAGTTCACTTCCGCCCGCCGCTATGCCGAGCAGCTCGTGGCCCGCCACGGCACCAGCCCGGCGAAGCTGTTCCCCGCGCTGGCCGGTCACGACCAGGCGGTCGCCGCGCAGGCCGCGAGCCTGTGCCACGCAGCGGGCGTGGACCTGCGCTCGGTCGAGGCCGTCCGCGCCCTGCGCGCAGGCACGCGGGCCGCGCAGCGCGGCTGGGTTAGCTACGCCGGGACGGTTCCGTGACCGGCACGGGTCTGCCCCCAGCGAGGTGCGCAAATTTGTTTGCGAGCGAAACGCCGCCGCCGCGTCAGAGCAGTGAACGCTGAAATCACCGTGAACCGCCGCACTGCCATCCGCTCGCTCGCCGGGAGTTCGCTCCTGCTGCCCGGCATCGTGTCCGACCTGCTCGCCGCCGATGCGAAACGCGCCGCCACTTCCGCCGCACCGGTTGACCCGCTCGCGCCAAAGCAGCCGCATTTCACCCCGAAGGCCAAGCGCGTCATCTTCCTGCACATGAGCGGCGGCGTGTCGCATGTGGACTCATGGGATTACAAGCCGCGCCTGATCGCGGACCACAACCAGCCGTATCAGGTGCCGAAGAAGATGCTCGAGGCCTTCGCGCAGAACAACCGGAGCGAGGTGAAGTATTACAAAAAGCCCGGCTGGGAGTTCAAACAGCGCGGCCAGTCCGGCCTGTGGATCAGCGAGATGTTCCCGAAGACCGCCGAGTGCGCGGACGATCTCTGCCTCATCCGCTCAATGTTCAACGACCACGCGGACCACGCCCAGGCCACGCTTGGCATCCACACTGGCTCGGTCACGTTCACGCGGCCCAGCGTCGGCTCGTGGGTGAGCTACGGCCTCGGCACCGAGAACGCGAACCTGCCCAGCTTCATGGTCATCGCGCCCGCGCTGCCGTATGCCGGCGCGCAGGTGTGGTCGGCGGATTTTCTGCCCGGCTGCCATCAGGGCACGCGCGTGGTGCCCGGCGCGGAACCCGTGCCGAACATCCACCGGCGCGTGGCCGATCCGGAGTTGCAGGAAATGGAGCTGGGCCTCGGCGCAGCCTTCAACCAGAAGCACCTGCTCAAACGCGGCAACGACCCGCAGCTCGCCGCGCGCATCAAGGCCTTCGAGACCGCGCACGGCATGCAGGCCGCCGCGCCGGAGGCCTTCGACCTGGCGAAGGAAACCGACGCCACGCTCGCGCTTTACGGCCTGCCGCGCGGCAGCACGAAGGGCTTCGCGTGGCAGTGCCTGATCGCGCGCCGGCTGGCGGAGCGCGGCGTGCGGTTCATCGAGCTGATTGACACCGGCGCCTCCGGTAACTGGGACTCGCACGGCGACATGGCCGCGCACGGCCCGCTCGCGAAGAACGTGGACCAGCCGATGGCCGCACTGCTGAAGGACCTCAGGAGCCGCGACATGTTGAAAGACACGCTGGTCGTCTGGGCCACGGAGTTTGGCCGCACCCCGTTCAACACAGCCAAAGACGCAAAGGGCCGCGAGCATCACGCACAGGCGTTCACCTGCTGGATGGCCGGCGGCGGCGTGAAAGGCGGCTTCAGCTACGGCGAGAGCGATGAGCACGGTAACGCGGTCGCGACCAACGGCGTCCATGTGCATGACTTCCACGCCACGATGCTGCACCTGCTGGGATTCGACCACACGCGTCTGACCTACCGCCACGCGGGCCGCGACTACCGGCTGACGGATGTGTTCGGGAACGTGGTGAAGGACGTATTGGCGTAAGGTCTTGTCCCCCTCACCTTGCGATGCGAGGCGGTTGAGACTGGCGGCTGGCCGTTTAGTTCGGCCGGTCTTTTCCGCTCATGGTCCTGATCCGCATGAGTGAGCGGGATCGGGTGCCCATCGGGTTCAGGGTCACCGGCAGGAGGCGGAGGGCGGTCTACGGTCCCGGGCGAGCTGCCGTGTAAAAGACCTGCGCGAGATCGTTGCTCTTGTAGCTCTGCACGCGGCCGTCGGTGAAGAGGAGATTGCCGTCACCCGCGTGGCGGTCGGAAGTCCAGTAGGGGCGGAAGCCCAGCGGGGAGCCGCCGGATTGGATCCAGGTGATGCTGTTGTCGCCGGAGAGGAGGGTGTTGTGGTTCGCGCGCCGGGGCCGGACGCTGGTGAAGTAGCTGACGTTGGTGCCGCGCACTTGGGCGAAGCTCGCGGGCGGCCGGATGTCCCGATGGGTGGGGCAGGTGAGGATTTTGGCGCTGCCCAGGGAGTTGGAGGCAAGGATGAAGGGCCGGACGTCGTTGGCGATAAGGCCGCCGGGGAGGATGGCGTTAGTGGGGATGGGTGCGCTGCCGCCCTGCGTGAAGGGGATTTGCTGGGGGAAGTTGCCATCGTAGGATTCGGCGTAGCTGATGAGGCCGATGCCGACGCCCCGGAGGTTGTTGCTGCAAAAGGTCTGAAAGCCCTTGGCCTTGGCCTTCATGATGGCCGGCAGGAGCAGTGCCACGAGGATGCCGATGATGAGCGTGGCGACCATGGTCTCGACCAAGGTGAAGGCCAGCCAGGCGCGGCGGGGGTTGGAGGGGGCTGAGTTCAACGGTGTCTAGCAAACGCGGCGCGGCTGTCTCCGTCAAGGGGCGGCGTGGTCGGTAACTGGGTGAGCGGCGGTTATGGCTTGTCCAGCACCGGGAAGGGGAACTCGGCCGAGGGCGTGTGCTGGGCGCGCATGATCTCGGTGATCTGCTTCACTACGTCGGGATGCTGCGCAGCCACGTCGGTGGTCTCGGCCGGATCGGTGCGGAGGTTGTAAAGCCGGAGCGCGAGGTCGGGAGATTTCTTGGCATTGGGGGCGGGTTTGAGGTTTTGGCGGAGGCCCTTCCAATCGCCGAGGCGGACACATTGCTGACCGCCGTAACCGGGGAACTCGCGGTAGAGGAAAGGGCGCTCAGGCTGCTTCAGACCAAGGAGCGTGGGCGCGAAGCTGAGGCCATCGCTGTCCTTCGGCGTGGCGGCTGCCGCGCCAGTGAGTTCCATCAAGGTCGGCATCCAGTCCTCGAAGCCAGTGACGCGCTCGCTGGTGGTGCCGGGCGCGATTTTCCCCTTCCAGCGCACGATGCCAGGCACGCGGAAGCCGCCCTCGAAGAGCGTGCCCTTGCCGTCACGCAGGCCACCGCTGGAGTTGAAGAACGTCGCATCCGTGCCGGCGAGGCCTTCATGGCGGCCGTGCAGCGGGCCGTTGTCCGAGGTGAAGACCCAGATGGTGTTGTCGTCGAGGCCGAGATCGGCGACGAGTTTCATCATCGCGCCAATCTCCTTGTCCATGCGGGTGATCATCGCGGCATAGGCGGCGCGGGGCTTGAAGTGCGGGAGGTAGCCCCGGCCGCCCGCGTAGGGCGGGTCGGGGAATTTGCCGAGATACTCGGCGAGCGAGTCGTCAGGCACTTGCAGGGCGAGATGCGGCACGGTGGTGGGCACGTAGCAGAAGAACGGCTTCTCCTTGTTCGCGCGGATGAAGGCGCGCGCCTGCTCGGCGATGAGGTCCGCGGAATACTCCTTGCCCTGAAAGCGCGCGTAGGACTTTGCGTCTTGCGGGTCTTCGCCGGGCTTAAGGGTATCGTGCGCGGAGAATTTCGCGTTGTTCAAGGGCACCTGCTTGGCGTCGTCCCACAAGTAAGTCGGGTAGAAGTTGTGGGCAACAGCCTGGCAGTTGTAACCGAACCACCGGGTGAAGCCCTGCTGTAGCGGTTCGCCGGAGGTGCCCGGGCCGCCAAGGCCCCATTTGCCAAAGCCGCCGGTGGCGTAGCCGCGATCCCGGAAGAGCTTCGCCAGCGTGACCGAGGCGGCGGGGATGGGGAACTGGCCTTCCGCGTCGGGCTTGAACTGCCGGTTGTCCCGGATGAACGCATGGCCGGGATGTTTGCCGGTCATCAGCACGCAACGCGACGGCGCGCAGACGGCGTTGCCGGAGTAATGGTGGGTAAGGCGCAACCCCTCGGCAGCCATGCGGTCGAGATGCGGTGTGCGGATGAGCTTCTGGCCGTAACAGCCCAGGTCGCCATAGCCGAGGTCGTCGGCGATGATGAAGATCACATTGGGCGGGCGCGGCGCGGCCGGGGCGGGTTTCACCCAGAGACCCAGTGACGCGAGGATGGCGCAGAACGTGAGCAGCGAGCGCATGAGCTGACGATGCGCAGCGTCGAAGGCCCGCGCAAGGCCACAAGTTGACGGCCCGGCAGTTCACGCCTACGTTCGACCAAGATCATGATCTGCCCCGCCTGCGGCCATTTGCTCAAAAAGATCCACGTTAACGCCGTCGAGGTGGACGCCTGCCACGGCGGCTGCGGCGGGCTGTGGTTCGACAACTTCGAGCTGAAGCGTTTTGACGAACCCCACGAGCCTGTGAATGAGGCTTTGCTGCTCGTCCCAATCGACCCCACCGTTCACTTCGACCCGGACATGAAGCGCGATTGCCCCAAGTGTTCGGTGCCCATGATGCGCCACTACTTCAACCAGCAGCGGCGGACGCACATGGATTCCTGTCCGCAATGCGGTGGCAACTGGCTCGACGCCGGCGAACTGACGCAGGTGCGGGCGGAGTTCCGCGAGAAGGCCAATCGCAGCGCCGCCAAGGCTAAGGTGAACAAGCATCTCCGCTGGTTCGCAGCGGACAGTTGAACGGACGGGAGGAAGCGGCCTTTGAACGTCCGCACCCCGCGCCGTTCCAACCTGCCGCATGAACAACTCCCGATGGAAGCCCGCCGCGCGCCGTCTCTGGCGGGAATGGCTCAAGCCCTGCCTCGTCCTCGTCTTCGTCACCACCGCGCTGCGCTCGGCACTGGCGGACTGGAATGACGTGCCCACCGGGTCCATGAAGCCGAGCATTCTCGAGGGCGACCGCGTGTGGGTGAACAAGCTGGCCTACGACCTCAAGGTGCCGTTCACCACCTGGCACCTCGCCGAGTGGAGCAACCCGCGGCGGGGCGAAGTGGTGGTGTTCTTCTCGCCGGCGAACGGAACGCGCCTGATCAAGCGCGTCATCGGCCTGCCCGGTGACACGGTTGAACTGCAGGACAACCGCCTCCTGCTCAATGGCCGCGCCGTGGACTACACGGCGCTGGATACAGCCACCATCCACGCGATACCCGCCGCGCAGCAGCCGCTTCACGAGTTCGCCAGCGAGCATTTGGTGGAACGCAGGCATCCCGTCATGGCGACGCCGGCACTGCCTGCCCAGCGGAGCTTCGGCCCGATAACCGTCCCGCCGGGCCACTACTTCATGCTCGGCGACAACCGGGACAACAGCCTCGACTCACGCTCGTTTGGCCCCGTGCCGCGGGAAAGGATTGTCGGTCGCTCGACGGCGATCGTGCTGTCTCTGGATCGTGAGCGGTGGTTTGCGCCGAGGTGGGAGCGTTGCTTGACGGCCATGCCGTGACGCGGCGGCTCACTTGGGCGGCCTCGGGATTTCGAGGGTGATCCGCGTGCCCTGGCCCAAAGTAGACTCAATCCACATGGAGCCGCCCAGCTTGCTGGTCAGGTAGTAAGCCTTCGTTAACCCGAAGCCGCCGCCTTTGGTGGCCTTGGATTGGACATTCGTCGCGCGGTATCCGAAATCGACCACGCGCTCGATCTCGTCAGCCGGAATGCCGCAGCCGGTGTCCTGCACCACGAGCCGAAGATTATGGCCATTATCGCGCAGACCGGCGTCGATGTGCCCGCCGGGGGGAGTGTATTTGCGGGCATTGGCCACAACATCACGAAACACGTCCTGCAATACCGGTGGCATGAAAATGATGTCTCCGTCCACGCTCTCGATCTTCAGGTTGACCAGGTAATCGGCGGGCTCCTGGGCAGCGATGTTGAACAGGATGTGATAGCGACCTTTGCTGTTCTTTTCCAGGGCAGCGAAGAAGTTGACGAGGTTTTCCGTTAACTCCCGGATGCTGTGCGCGCGCCAGACAGTCCCGGTCCGAGTGCGTTCCTGATACTCGCGGAGCCGGACCGCCATGACCTTGAGAATTGAATCCAGATTGCCAGCACCCTCGCTGGCGGGCGACCGATTCGCCAACTGTGGCCGGTGACGCTGCTCCGCGGACCACTCCTTCAGAAACGCCGCATGCAGGCTTGCCGCCTGGCGTGAAGCCTCGTCATGCAGACGCCCTGCGCGGACCAATTCAAGCAGCCCCGCGGTGAATTGCGTGGTCTCCGGCAGGGCCGCCTCGTCCTCCAAATCGAGCTTCAGCAACTGCAGCTCACCCGAAATGATGTTCAGGATGTTCAGGAACGAGTGGAGGTCCAGCTGAGCTAGTTGTTGCTCCGTGACCGAAAGGGGCTTGGTGATTTGCATGTCTAAAGAATCCGAGCGGCTCAAGCGGACTGGAGCCTTGCCAACGCACGACGCAACTGGTCCAGCTCCAGCGGTTTGGCCAGGTGCTCATCGAATCCGGCCGCGAGATAATCGCCATGCTCCATGCCAACGACCCCGGCGGAAACGGCCATGACAGCCAGTCGGCGCAAACGCTGCGGGTGGGCCCGCGCGTCCGCCTCGCGGAACAACGCGAGCGCCTCCATTCCCCCGAGGTCCGGCATTTCCACGTCCGTCATCACCACGTCGAACTCCTGAACGCGGATTCGTTCGAGTGCGGACTGGGCGCTTTCCGCCGAAACGACGGAGCATCCCAGCCGGTGGAGAAAGAGTTCGGCCACGCGCCGGTTCATCGCGACATCATCCACCAGCAGGACCCGCAGGCCGGAAGCCAATGCCTGCGGGTTGGTCGAAGTGAGATTGGGCGGGCTCATCAGGGAGCTTCTTGCAGGCCGCCTGGCGGCGGCCCCAGCCGCGCGCGTTTCATTGCCCCAGCGCAGCGGGTGAAATGGTCAGATGCTGGATTTCCTGCAACTGCGCCTCCAGCGAGAAGGAAACTCCCATCGCAAGGTAGATGAGGGAGCCGAGGGCGTTCATGTTCGCGTCCTGCTCGGAGGCCGCGTCAATGCGCGCCTTGAAGCAGCGGTTCACTTCCTGGAGCTGCTCGTAGAGGAGATACAGGCCCTTCAGCTCCCAGTCCGGTTCGCCGCCGTTCTTGTGCACCAGGAACTGCTGGATGAGATACGCGCCGACGGTGCGGAAGATGGTCTCCTCCATCGTCGAAAAGGGCAGGTGCGTGCGGGCGAGCCCCTTTAACCGGGACAAAATCGGGCAGCCGCTGGTGGCCATCACGAGCCCGAAGAGGGCGCGCAGGCCGGTCTGCGCATCGGTGCGTTTGACATACGTGCGCTCGGGCGTGCGAACCTCGAGCGTCACCTCCACGTAGGAGAGCATGGCGCGGAAGGTCTCGGTGATTTTCTTGGCATCCAGCGCGGCCGGACAGTGGCGAAACTGGTCGCTGGAGAGCGGGCAGAGCGTGCATTTCTGGAAATCCAGCTTGGTCCAGAAGGGGTGCTCCACCTTGTCGAACCGCGCCTGATAGGTGCGCTCGGTGTCCACCTCGAAGTTGAAGGTCTGGCCGCCGTCGAGCTTGAAGACGTATTCGATGGTCACGCGTTTAGGGTAGCGGGGGCAAAGAGGGAGGGCCAATGGATTCTCGCAGGCGGCGCTCAGTTTTTTCCCGTGGTCACTTTCCGGCTGTCCCCGGTTTGGCCAGCTCAACAAAGTTTTTGTCTGCGCCCGTCAGTTTCGCCATAGTTTCCCCCGTCGCATGGATTTCGTCGGCATCGTCATATTTGCCATCGTGCTGTATGTGCGGCCGCAGGAAATGTTCGGCTTCCTGAACGCCTTGCGGCCGGCATTCCTTTCGCTGGCCATCGCAGGCCTCGGCCTCTTCATCCGCCCTGGCGGCGTGAACCCGCGGCAGATCGTCCGCACTCCGCAGGACTGGATGGTGCTGACCTACTTCCTCTACATTCTGTTCTTCACGCCGGGCAGTTTTGGCGACCTGTGGGGGGCGATCTATCAATACGTCGGTTTCTACTTTCTGGTCGTTTTGGCCCTCACCAATTTCCAGCGCATCTACCAGTATCTGTGGTGGTGGTGCGGCTCCATCCTGTTCATCGCGCTGCTGGCGTTGCTCAGCTTGATCGGCATCGACCCCTTGGACTCCCAGACGACGACGGCCGGCTCGTTGGGCCGCCTGACGCTGAACCTGTCCCTGTTCAGCAATCCAAACGCGCTCGGCCACTCCGTCATTGTGGCGGTGCCGCTGCTTTACTTCCTGAGCTTTTGGAAGCGCCCGGTGTTCATTAAGGAGGTCGGCGGATTTCTGATGATCTTTCCCTTGGCCTGCGCCTTCTTCACCCAGTCGAAAGGCGCGTTCATGTCCGGTTTCGCGGCCATTCTGGCCACGCTGACCTTCGGCCGGCCCAAGTGGATACAGGGGTTGATCCTGGTGTCCGCCCTCTCGTTCGGCATGGGTGGCCTGCAATTGTTGCCACGCTTCGACGAGGTGCAGATCGGCGGCGGCGGCGGCCGACGTGACGAGGCCATCAGCGGCCGCCTCGATGCCTTCGAGTTCGGACGCTGGGCTTTTGAGAACACTCAGTATGGCGTTGGCTTCGGCAACTTCTACGAAGCCTTCCGACGCAAAGAAGGCGATCTCAAAGCCCGCGCCTCCCACTCTTCCTTCAACCAGGTGCAGGCCGAGTTCGGCTTCTGGGGTTTGATGATTTTCTCCGGTATCCTCTACACCTGTTTCAACTCACTCATCCGTGCCAAGACCGCGGACGACAACGAAGAACGGGTGCGCCGCATGCTTTTGTGCATGCTGACAACCTACTTCGTCTCGTCATGGCTCATTGACTTCGGTTTCCGCGCCGCGTTCTTCATCATGGTGGCAATGGTCAGCGCGTTTCACCGCATCCTGCTGGACCGGCAGCCGGGTTATCTGGCCTCTGAGGCGGCAGAACCTGCTGCGCCAGACCGCTTCACCACCCTCAGCCCTGCGCTGGCTGGAGCGGGTGCCATGGGCCTCACGGAGGTGTATCTGGCGGAGCGCAAAGTGGTGCGGGGGCTCCCCACCCGCCCCCGCCAGGCGCTTTCGGCGCACACGGGCGTGGCCGTCCAGACCAACCGAGGACAAGCAGAGCCGGTAACCTACGCTCCGGCCGTAAAGGATGTTGAAGCCTTGTCCAACGTCCCGACGCCCTACATGCCCTGGGCGAAGTTCCGCTGGTATGACATCGTTGGGGTCTACGTGAGCTTCCAGATCGTCATCGCCATCCGCAACTGGGTCATCGTCAACATCTGAGCCAACGCGCCCACCCGAGCCATGCCTAGCGATGACGGCCTGCAACTGCTTTTCTGGGCCAGTTTCGCGGCATTGTTCTATACCTTTCTCGGCTACCCGCTGCTCATCGGCGCGCTGGCGAAGGCGTTCGGCCAACCGGTCAAAAAATCCCCACCCACGACGCCCCCGGCCGTGACCGTGGTGCTGGTCGCCTTCAATGAAGAGGAGCGCATCGTCGCACGCGTCGAGAACCTGCTCGCCGCCCGCTACCCGGCGGACCAGCTCGAAATCCTGGTCGTCACCGACGGCTCAACCGATGGCACCGTCGCCCGGCTGCGCGCCCTCACCGACCCGCGGGTGCGCGTGCTGGCCCGCGAGCAGCGCTCCGGCAAATCCGCCTGCCTCAATGCCGCGATCCCACAAGCGCACGGCGAAATCGTTGTGCTCTGCGACGCCCGGCAGCGCTTTGCGCCGCACACCATCCCCGAACTGGTCGCCAACTTCTCCGACCCCGCCCTCGGCGCGGTGAGCGGCTCGCTGGAGATTGACCCGGCCGCGACCGGCGTGGGCGGCGGGGTGGATTTGTATTGGAAGCTGGAAAAGTTCATCCGCGCGAGTGAAGGCCGCTTCAGCTCCACCATCGGCGCGACCGGCGCGGTCTATGCCATCCGCCGCGAACTCTTCCAAGCCATCCCCAGCGACACGATCCTCGACGACGTAGTCATCCCGCTGCAGATCGCCGTGAACCACGGCAAGCGCATCTCCTTCGACCCCACCGCGCCCGCCTACGATCCGCAGACCACCGACCCCGCGCGGGAAAAGCGCCGGAAGATGCGCACGCTGGCCGGCAACTTTCAGCTGCTCGCGCACCACCCCGGCTGGTTGCTGCCGGGGCGCACGGGGCTGTGGTGGCAATTGCTTTCACACAAGTATTCCCGCATCGTCGCGCCCGTGTTCATGGTGACGATGTTCGCAGGGAACGCCGCGCTGGCCGGCGTGCCGTTCTATCGGGAAATCTTCTTCGCACACGCGGCCTTTTACTCGCTGGCCCTGCTGGGGCTCGCATTGCCGGCACTCAAGTGGAAGCCGTTCTCCATCCCCGCCGGCTTCGTGTTCCTGAACCTGATGACTGTTGGTGGCTGCGTGAACTGGCTGCGTGGCGCGTATCGGCAGGGCAAATGGTAAACCATGCTCCGTTTTGAATTTCCCCTCCGCCGGCTGCCCATCGGCATGGCCACGCACACGTGGTTCGCTGAACAGCCGGATCCCGCGGACGCATGGCGGTTCGCCATTTATTACCAGGCCAAGTCCACCAAAGCCTTGCCCGGCTTTGTCCGCGAGCCGAAACACACCAAGTTCATCAGCCTTGCCGGCACCGAGGACGATATCTTTGATCAGATCGGCAAGAACACCAAACCGAAGATCAAACAGGCGCTGGCTGAAGGCGGCCTGCGCTTCCAGATGATCGAGCAGGCCAGCGAGGTGCGTGACCTCTACAATGAGTTCGCCCGCGGCAAGGGCCGGCCACCGCTGGAGGAACGCACCTTCCGCGCGTATTGGCCCAAGATGCTGGCCACCAAAATGTCGCTGGACTCGGATCCGCTGGTCATGCACGCCTTCCTCGTCGACGAAGGCCTCAAACGGGCCAACCACCTTTATTCGGCGTCCCTCTTCCGCAGCACCGATGACTCCGAGCGCCGCGCGCGCATCGGGCGCGTGAACCGGGCCCTTCATTACCTCAACATGCTCAACTTCCGGGACCGGGGCATCGTGACCTACGACCTCGGCGGTTACGCGCTGGGCACGCAGGACCCTGAACTGCAGCAGATCAACGAGTTCAAGGACAGCTTCGGCGGACAACTCGTCGAGGAGAGCAATTACATCTCGCTGCCCCTGCACTGCGCGCGGAAGCTCAACCAACTGTTCCGCGGCAAACGCGCCGTCTGACCATGCTCACCATCAAGCTCTCCCTCCAGCGCACCAAGGCCGTGCAGGCCGCCCACATCTGGTTCGCCCCCCGGCCGAAGCCGGCTGACGCACTGAAACTGGCCTACTATTATCACTGCAAATCCACCCGCCCGGTGCAGGGATTTGAACGGCACGCCAAGTTCACCAAGCTGATCAGCGTGGACCGTCCCGACGAGGCAATCCAGAAGGACTTCCGCAAGAACACCCAATACGAGGTCCGCCGCGCGCAGAAGGAGGGCCTCGCCTTCAGTGTCCTCGATAATGCCGACGTTTTCCTCGAGTTTTATGACGGCTTTGCCGCCACGAAAGCCATGGAGAAGATGGATCCCAAGATACTCCGAGCCTACTGGCCAAACCTCGCCGTCACCCAGATGACCAACGCCGCCGAGGTGCTCGTGATGCACTGCTATGTCATGGACAAGACCATCGGCCGGGCAACCCTCTGGCACTCGGCCTCGCAGTTCCGCGGCGCGGACGGCGAAGACGCACAGCAACGGCGCAACCTGATCGGTCGCGCCAACCGCCTGCTCCACTTTCGTGACATGACCTGGCTGCGCGATCAGGGCTTCAAGACCTATGACTTCGGCGGTTATGCGGCGAATACGACCGACCCCGCACTGCAGCACATCAACGAGTTCAAGGACAGCTTCGGTGGCGAGCTGGTCGAGGAGAGCAACTACGCCTCCGCGGCCATCACGCTCCTGCGCCGGGTGAAGTCGGCGTTGAAGCGCAAACCCAAGGTCGCATAGCGGACCCGGTCCACCATGAGCTTGAGAACCGCCCTCGCCCCGCTCGTGCATGCGGTCGGTCACGCCACTGGGCTGTCCTTGGCGCGGGCGAAAGAGTTTTCCGTCGCGCGCATCATCACCTTCCACGCCGTGGGTGTGCCGAGCTGCCCGACCGCGGCGTTCACCGCGCAGCTCGAATACCTGCAACGCCACTTCCGCATTGTCCCGCTCGCTGAACTCGTGCAGGCCTTGCGTGATGGGCGGACCGATATTGCCCATTGGATTGCGCTGACTTTCGACGATGGCACACGCAATAACGGCACCGTCGCCGCGCCCATCCTGAAACGCCTCGGCCTGCCCGCGACGTTTTTCATCTGCCCCGGCCTCGTCGGACGCGGTGTGTGGCTGTGGAATCATGAGGCCCGCGAACGACTGCGTTCGCTGCCCACCGCCGAGTTTGCCGCGCTCGCCGACAGCTTTGGCCGCACCGCCGGAAACCTCGAGGCCGTCATCAAGTGGATGAAAACGCTGCCGCTTCACTCGCGCAGCCACATCGAGCGCGTCATCCGCGACGCCACCCCCAGCTTCCGCCCCACCGACGCGCAGCGCACCGAGTTCGACCTGATGGACTGGGCCGAGTTGAAGGCGCTCGACCCCGCGCTCATCACGCTCGGCGCGCACAGCACGAACCATCCGATCCTCGCCAACTGCACGGCTGAGGAGCTGAAGGCGGAAGTGGCCGAGTGCCGCCCGCGGCTGGAAAAGGAGCTGGCCCGGCCAGTCGAGTATTTCTGCTACCCGAACGGCGACTTCAACCCGCAGGTCAGCGCGCTGGCCCGCGTGAACTACACCGCCGCCGTCACCACCCAGCCCGGCTTCGTGAAACCCGGCGCGGACCTCCACCAGCTCCCGCGCCTCAACTGCTGCGACTCGCTGCCGCACTTCGCGTGGCGATTGCACCGCCCGACCGCATGACAAATGCCCGGAAGCTTAACGCGGATCGCACAGCGCGCTTCTTCCATGTCTGAGCAGCTCCGCACGCTCCCGCTTTGGCTGCCGAGTTATCTCCGGCAACCGCCCGCGCGCCTGCCCGACGGCGTGAAGGACGTCATGCTCTGCGTCTGCGACCACTTCGAGCCGCTCCACCGCGCCGACAAAGCCGAAGCCCGCCGCCGCATGGCGGCGTGGAAGACGGAATTCCCGAAGAACATCGCGCCGTTCCGTGATGCCGACGGCGTGCGTCCGCGGCACACCTGCTTCTATCCCATCGAACAATACGACCCCGACCTGCTCGATGATTGCGCTGAGCTGTGCCGGGCGTCTGGCGCGGAGGTGGAAGTCCACCTGCATCACGACCGCGACACGGAAGCGACGCTGCGCGCGAAGCTCGTTAAAGGCATCGCCGACTTCACGCGGCACGGCTTCCTTCCCCGCGATGCGGCTGGCCGCACGCGCTGGGGTTTTGTGCACGGCGACTGGGCCCTCGATAACTCGCATCCCGACGGCGCGCAGTGCGGCGTGAACAACGAACTGTCCCTCCTCCGTGAACTGGGCTGCTACGCGGACTTCACCTTGCCGTCCTGCCCTGACGTGACGCAGACCCGCACCATCAACCGCCTCTACTACGCGCAGGGCACACCAGGGCCAAAGAGCCACGACACGGGCGTGCAAGCGCGCGTCCTCCGTGCCGGCGACTTGCAGTCGCCGCCGGTGAGTGCGAGCGCGCCAAACGGCGACTGCGAGTCGCCGGCACCGGTCTTCGGCGACCTGCTCATTGTCCAAGGCCCGCTGGCTTTGAACTGGGAGCGCCGCAAGTTCGGTTTGCTCCCGCGCTTGGAAAACTCCGACCTCACCGCCGTGAACCCGCCGCGTCCCGACCGGATGCGGCTGTGGCTCCAGCAGCACATCCACGTTCTCGGCCGGCCAGAGTGGATTTTTATCAAGCTGCACTGCCACGGCGGCCCGCCGCCAAACTCAGGGGTCTTCCTTGGCGAGCCTTACCGGGCATTTCACCAGCACCTTGCGGAAACCTATACGGAGCGGAACGGCTGGCGGATGCACTACGTCACTGCGCGCGAGCTGGTGAACATCCTCCATGCCGCCGAGGACGGGCACTCGGGCAACGCCGGTCAGTTCCGCGACTACCGTTACCAGTTACGTTGAGCGCGGGTGATTGCGCTGAAGTTCGCCGGCCCGAACGTGCGTCCAAGTTGCGCCCGCCTGCTGGTGTCCGTGGGTCGGCCCATTCACATGAAGCTTAAGTTCGCCCGTCGCGCGTTGACGGCCCTGTTGCCGGCGGTCGCGCTGTTGCCCGCGTTGGCTGCGACTCCCGAGGAGGGTGTGGCCTTCTTTGAGAATCGCGTCCGGCCCCTGCTCGCGGAGCACTGCTTTGAATGCCACGGGGCAAAGAAGGCCAAGGGTAATCTGCGCCTCGATTCGCGTGACGGCTGGGCCAAGGGGGGCGACTCCGGCCCGGCGCTCCTCCCCGGCAAGCCGGACGACAGCCTGCTCATCAAGGGGGTCCGCCACTGGGACAAGGACTTCAAGATGCCGCCGGACACGCGGCTCTCGCCGACCCAGATCAACGACCTCATCGAGTGGGTAAAGCTCGGCGCGCCCGACCCGCGCACCAACGCGCCGGCCGCGACAGCGAGCGCCGCTGCCAAGCCGACCTACGGCATCAGCCTGGAGGAAGGCCGCAAACACTGGGCCTATCAGCCATTGAAGTTGCAGCCGCTGCCCAAGCTCAAGGACAAGGCCTGGCCGCGCAACGAACTCGACCACTTCACCCTCGCCAGCATGGAGAAGGCTGGCGTCGCGCCGGTGCCCGACGCCGACCCACGCACCTTGATTCGCCGCCTCACCTTCGACCTCACCGGCCTGCCCCCGACGGCGGAGGAGACCGAGGCGTTCGTCCGCGAGGCTTCCACAGTGGGCAACCGGCAATCGGCCATCGCGGCCGCCGTTGACCGTCTGCTCGCCTCCCCGCATTACGGCGAGCGCTGGGGCCGCCACTGGCTCGACGTGGTCCGCTACGCCGACACCTGCGGCAACGCCTCGGACTATCCCGTCCCGCAGGCCTACAAGTATCGCAACTACGTCATCAAGGCGTTCAACGAGGACAAGCGGTTCGACCGTTTCATCCGCGAACAGCTCGCCGGTGATCTGCTGAACGCGAAGCTCGAGACCCCAAATCCGGAACTCACCGTCGCCACCGGCTACCTGGCCATCGCACGCCATTTCGGCGGCGGCAAAGGCGAGCCGCACCTGACCATCGAGGACGCCATCGAGAACACCGGCCGCGCGTTCCTCGGCCTTTCGCTCAGTTGCGCCCGCTGCCATGACCACAAGTTCGACCCGATCTCCAGCCCCGATTACTACGCGCTCTACGGCATCTTCAGCAGCACCACCTTCCCGCATCCTGGCAGCGAGGGCATGAACCGCCCGGCCAACCTCGTCGCGCTCGCGCCGAAGCCCGAGATCGAGGCCGCGACAAAGGCCTGGAAGGAGCAGCTTGCCGCCCTGGATGCCGAAGTGAAGAAGGCCGAGGCCGCCAAGGCCGCCGTCGACAAGCTCCCCGACTCGCCCGACAAGAAGGCTAAGGTGGACGAGGCCACCAAGGCGGTGAATGCCGCGAAGGCGAAGCACAAGCAGGCCAGCGACACCGTCCCCTACGAACTCGCCTACGCCGTTGCGGACACGGGCAAGCCCGCCAACGCCCGCCTGCACGTGCGCGGCGACCCAGCGCGCCCCGGCGAGGAGGTTCCACGCCGCTTCCTGCAAGTGCTGGGCGGCCAGCCACTGCCGAAGGACTGCGGCAACAGCGGCCGGCTGGAACTCGCCGGCTGGATCGCCGACCCCGCCAACCCGCTGACCGCACGCGTGCTGGTGAACCGGCTCTGGCAGCAGCACTTCGGCCGCGGCCTGGTGACGACGCCCAACGACTTCGGCACGCGCGGCCAGCCGCCGACGCATCCCGAGCTGCTGGATTTCCTCGCCCGCAAGTTCATCGAGAGCGGCTGGTCGGTGAAGGCCATGCACCGCCTGATTCTGACCTCGCGCACGTGGCAGCTCACGAGCAGCGCCGAGTCCGCGCCGGCGAACCTCGCCTCCGCTGAGAAGCAAGGCGGTTTGTTCGGCTTCTTCGGCAAAGCGAAGGCCGCCCCCGCCGCCGTCTTCGCCGCCAACACCGCCAAAGACCCGAACAACACCCTCTGGTGGCGTGCCGAACGCCGCCGCCTCGATGCCGAGTCCATCCGCGACGCGCTGCTCTTTGTCAGCGGCGACCTCGACGAGTCAGTCGGCGGCGCCCACCCGTTCCCACCCGTGCATACGTGGGGCTTCACGCAGCACAACCAGTTCTTCGCCAACTACGACAACCGCCAGCGCACGGTCTACCAGATGCAGCAGCGCCTCCGGAAACACCCGTTCCTCGCGCTCTTCGACGGCGCGGACCCGAACTCGAGCACCGCCGTGCGCGAGCCGAGCACCACGCCGTTGCAGGCGCTTTTCATGATGAACGACAAGTTCGCGCACGAGCAGGCCGCGAAGTTCGCCGCCCGCGTGCAGCAGGGCGAACCCGACGAAGCCCGCCAGATCGAACGCGCCTTCCTCGCCCTCTACGCCCGCCCGCCGCAGCCCGATGAACTCGCGCTGGCTGCGGATTACCTGACGAACTTGCGGACCAAGCTCGCCGCCAAAAAACTTCCCACCGATCAGACCTGGCCCAGCCTCGCCCGTGCGCTGCTCGGCGCGAATGAGTTCCTCTATCTCGACTGACGCATGACCCTGCCCGTCCGCCTTCGCGCGCTTGCCACGCACTCAATTCTCCTGGCCGGCCTGGCGCTTCACGTGGTCGCCGCCGACACCCCCGCCGAGTTGAAGCTCATTGGCGATTGGCAGGTGAAGGTCACGGTGCCCGGCGCGCGGCCGGTCGAGGCGACCTTGACCGTCACAGCACCGAAGCTGCTTACGGTCACGGCGGAGAAATACGACTCGTTGCCCGTCTTCAATCCCAAGGCCGGCGGCTGGGTGCGCGGGGCGCAACTGCGTCCGCTCCGTGCCCAGGAGACGACCACCGCCGGTTTGCTGGATCCCGACAGTCTCGTGGTGCGCTCCGGGCCGGGGCCGGACGCGGAGACCTTCCGGCGGGGCGAAGACTATGAGGCGGATTTGAACTGGGGCACCGTCGGCCGGCTGGCGAACGGCCGCATCAAGGAAGGCCAGCCGGTCTTCGCCAGCTACCGCCACGCGTTGCTGCGGCTGGACGCAATTGTGTTCACGCGGGAAGGCCAAATCGAACTGCGCCCGGGCGAGCCGCGCGCTGCCGCGCCGTTGCCGCCGGTAGGTGAAGCCGGCGAACGTCGCCTAGCGAACCTCTGGCTGCCCAGCCGCATCGCCAAGCTCGCGCCGGAGCATCTCTTCCCGGTGCTCGAAACGGTTTATCCCGAGCCGAAGAAGCCCAGCCCCACGGTCGCCGAGGCGCGCGTGCCCAAGGCGCTCAAGAAACTCCGCTCCGGCGAGCCGCTGCGCATTCTCGCGTGGGGCGACAGCGTGACGGTCGGCACCTACGTCCCCGACCCGACGAAGGAGCGCTGGCAGGAACAGTTCGTGGCCCGGCTGCGCGAGCGCTTCCCGCAGGCAAAGATCGAACTGGTCACCGAGGCGTGGGGCGGGCGCAACACGGGCAGTTATCTCAACGAGCCGCCCGGCAGCCTGCACAACTACCGCGAGAAGGTGCTCGGTGCGAAGCCGGACCTCATCGTGTCCGAGTTCGTGAACGACGCCGGCCTCAGCCCCGCGGCGGTCGAGGAGCGCTACAGCAAGCTGGTCGCGGATTTCCAAGGCATCGGGGCGGAGTGGATTATCCTTACCCCGCACTACGTTCGGCCGGACTGGATGGGCCTGACGCGCGAGCGGGACATTGATAACGACCCACGCCCCTACGTCGCCGGCCTGCGGGCCTTCGCGGCGAAGCATCAGGTCGCGCTGGCCGATGCGTCGCTCCGCTACGGCCGGCTCTGGCGGCAGGGCCTGCCCTACAACACGCTGATGCTGAATTCCATCAACCACCCCGACGCGCGCGGCATGAAGCTGTTTGCCGACGCACTGATGGAGCTGTTTCCCTGAAGCTCACCCGTTGACGGCTTCCGTGGGCTAGTGGCGGCCCAGTTGCCGCCGTGAACTTTGCCTTTTGCAGTTTCGGGGTTGCTTTCATACTCCGCGCGTGGCTGCCGCCCTCATCACGCTGATTCTGTTGAGCTACCTGCTCGGCTCGATTCCTACCGGCTTCCTCGTCGCGAAGGCGAAGGGCGTGGACATCCGCAGCGTAGGCAGCGGAAACATCGGCGCGACGAATGTCTTCCGCATCCTCGGCAAGGGGCCGGGCATCTTCGTGCTGTTGGCAGATGCGGTGAAGGGGGCGGTGGCGGTG
>CAZQEW010000005.1:0-24749 GCA_964591495.1 uncultured Klebsiella sp. | reverse complement strand
CCGGCATCTGCGCCATCCTCGGGCACAACTACACCTGCTGGCTGAAGTTCAAGGGCGGCAAGGGCATTGCCACCACGGCGGGCGTCTTCGCGGCGCTGGCCCCGGCGGCCTTTGGCATCGCGCTGGCGACGTGGCTCGTGGTCTTCGCGGCGAGCCGCTACGTGTCGCTCGCGTCCATCGTGGCGGCGGTGGCGCTGCCGCTGGCGGTCTGGTTCACGGGCAACGGCGCGTTGCTCATCGGCGTCTCCACGGCGTTGGGCGCGCTAGCGATCTACAAGCACAAGGCCAACATCGAGCGCCTGCTGGCCGGCACGGAAAACCGCATCGGCGCGAAGAAACCGGAGCCACCCGCTCCGCCGCCGCCGGAGCAGAAGGATTAGCCAGGAAAGGGCGCAGAGAGCACAGAGATGAAAAGCAAGAACGTCCAACGCTCAACGCTCAACTTCCAACTTCCAAAGGAGAGCGATGCGGCCACTTTGGACGTTGAACATTGGAAGTTGAGCGTTGGACGTTTCCCCCTTTTCCCATCTCCATGAACATCACTGTCCTCGGCGCGGGCGCGTGGGGCACGGCGCTCGCCAAGCTGCTCTGCGAATCCGGCCACGCCGTCACGCTGTGGGGCCATGATACCGCGCATCTCGACGCCGTGCGCGCGGCGGGGCGCAACGAGCGTTACCTGCCCGGGGTCGCGCTGCCGGCGGGTCTTCAGTTTCAGCCGCAGCTGGCCGAAGCCGTGCATGGCGCAGGCGAGGTGATGGTGGCCGTGCCGTCGCGCGCATTCCGTGAAGTGGCCGGTGTGCTGACCGATTTTCGCGGCCTTGCGGTGAGCGTGACGAAGGGCATCGAGCACGACACCGGCCTGACCATGTGCGGGGTCCTAAAGCAGGTCGCGCCGCGCGCGAAGATCGCCGCACTCTCCGGGCCGTCGCTGGCGCTGGAGGTCGCGCGTGGCATTCCCACGGCCATCGTTGCCGCCAGCACGGACGCCGGTGCGGCGAACCTCCTGCAAAGCCTCTTTCATCGGCCCGCCTTCCGGGTTTACACGAGCCCAGATCCGCTGGGCGTGGAGCTGGGCGGCGCGTTGAAGAACGTCATCGCCCTCGCCGCCGGGATGGGGGACGGCCTGGGCTTCGGCGACAACGCCAAGGCCGCATTGGTCACCCGCGCGCTGGCGGAGATGCGCCGCCTGGGCGTGGCGTGCGGTGCGCAGGCGGAAACGTTCGCGGGCCTGAGCGGTTTGGGCGATCTGACGGTGACGTGCTTCTCGAAGCTGAGCCGCAACCGCGCCTTTGGCGAACGGCTCGGACGCGGCGAACGGCTGGCGGACCTGCTGGCCGGCACGCATCACGCGGTCGAGGGCTACCCGACCGCGCGCTCCGCGTGGCAGCTCGCGCGGAAGCACGGCGTGAGCACGCCCATCATCGAACAGGTCTACGCCGTGCTTTACGAAAGCAAGGACGTGAAAGCGGCGGTGCGGGATTTGACTGGTCGGGAGTCGAAGGCGGAGGACTGAACACCGGCTCCCAGTGCCGGGCGTTTACTTGCAATTCACCGTCGGCTCACGCCGCTGCCCGGCCAGCTTCAGCGGCGGCGTTGAACCGTAGCCCTTCGGCAGGTTCAGCAGCCGCTGCGCTTCGCCGAGGAGGAACTTCGTTTCCATGAACGGCTGGTAGCTGATGTCCTGCCAGCGGATGTGACCCTCGGCATCCACGAGGAACGTGCCATGCAGCGCCTGCTGCTCGAAGTCGTCGTGTGCGCGGAACGCCTTGAACGCCTTCAAGCCGGGGTCGGCGGCGAGGCGGATGGGGAAGCCGCCGTTGTATTTCGCCTTTTCCACGGTGAATTGCAGACCACTCGCCGTGTCGGTGCTGACGGCCAGCAGCTCGATGCCCGCCTGCTTAAACTCCGCCGCCAGCGGCGCGAAGGCCACGAGCTGCTCAATGCAGTGCGCGCAGCCCGCCCCGAGGTAGAAGATGACCACGACTGGTTTGCCGCGATATTGGCGGAGGGAAACTTTCTTTCCCTCACCATCGGTCAAGGTGAAGTCCGGCGCGGCGGTCGGCTGCCAGCGGAACGGCCCGAGCGACGCGAGGCTCGGACGCTTGCCGAAATCCGACGCGCGGGTGAGCGGCGGCCGCCAGTCCCCGCCGAGCTTCAAGTCCTTCGCCACGGGCGCGAGCCGGCGGAAGACGGGCGTGTCGAGATCGGCCTCGGCGGCCAGTTCCCGCAGTTTGTAAAACGCCTCGAAGGCGTCCTTGAACTGGCCGGCCTGATACGCAAGGTCCACGTAGCTGGCGAGCGGTTGCACCTGCTTCTCGGCGGATTTCGCGGCCTCCTGCGCGAGCTGCACGGCTTTGGGCTTGTCGCCGGCGGCGAAGTGGAGCCGGGCAAGGCGCTCCTTGGGAAGGTTGCCGGCCTTGGCAAGCTGCTCCTTGGCGGCGGCGAACTGGCCTTCCTTCAGCGCGACGAGGATGCGCAGCTCAGCGACGGCGGTGGAAATGGCATTGGTGCTCGCGGTCGCCAGCAGGCTGGCCCCGCCGCTGTAACTGCTGGGCGCGGACTTCTTGGTCTCGGATTTCGGGGCATCCTTCGGTGCGGGCGGAGCCGGGGGTTTCGCGGCGGCGTTAGAGTTCGTTTGCGCGTTTCCCTCTCCCTTGCTGTTGGCGGGGGCAGGAGTGGCCGGCTTGGGGTCGGCGGGTTTGGCCGCCGGCGCATTGGTCGCGGGCTTGGGCGTGACTTTCTTGGCGAGGGCTTCCAGGGCAACAATCTGGTTTTTGCCGCCCGTAATGTCGCCGGTGTGCAGCGACGCCAGGCCGAGCGCGTGGAGCCGGCGGGCTTCGTGGTCATTGTTGTCCGTCGGCGCAAGGTAGGTGGAACCGGCGAGCGTGAGCAGCTCGTCCCACGACTCGAAACGCACCAAAGTTTCCAAGAGGCGCTGGTAACCGTAATTCGAGCTGCCCCGGGTGAGTGTGTTGAACTTCGGGTGGCGCGGCAGCTCGATCATGTTCTTGGCCAGGTCCACGGCGCGGCGCGCGGCTCCGATGTTGTTCAGGTCGCGGATGAGCCACTCGTTGTTGTGCGCGAAGTTGTGGATTTGGTCGGGCAGGACGTAATTGCCCATCATGTAGGCGTGGTCCACGCGGGCGCTGGCCTCCTGCTGCCACGCGGCGTCCGAGTAACGCTTGAGCGCGGAGTAAGTGTGCCCGCTCATGTGCCACATGTGCGCGATACCGGAGCCCGCCGCGCCGCAGCTCGCGGCGGAGACCAGCGCGTTGGTCGCGCGCGCGCCCTCGTCCCACAGGTGGATGCGGTAGTGATGCGCCGGGTGCGCGGGGCTGGCGGCAAAGACGGCGTCCAGCAACGCGTCCACCTTCTTCTTGTCGCCGTATGGGACGCCCTTGGAGTTGCCCTGCCAATACTCGACCGCGAGGAGTGCCTTGGCCTCCACGTCGGCCGGGAAGTTCTTCACGATGGCTTCGAGCGCTTTCTGGTATTCCTGCCGGCGCTCCTTCTCGGGCTTCTTCTCGTCGCGGTGGAAGTTCGCCAGCGCGGCAATCCACTGCTGCTCGCGCGTGCTGACGCCGGCCTGATACTTCTCGGCGGTCTTGATGAACTCCTTCGCGCGCTTGGCGTTGTTCACGTTCGCCATCGCGATGCCCCAATAGGCCGTGGCGCAAAACGGATCCAGCGCCGCCACCTGCCGGAAGGACCGCTCCGCTTCGAAGTAGAAAAACCCGTGCAACTGCCCAATGCCCTGGTCGAAGAACTTTTGCGCCAGCGGGTTTTTCGTCGCGATGGGGAAGTGGACGTTGCCCATGCCCGGCATGAGGTGCGCCTGCTGGCGCGGACCTTCGTTGTAGGCCTCGCCGTGCATGGACTGGCCGGCGGGCGTGTCGTGGTCCGCGCGCGCGGCAAAGGTGAATGCGAGGCCGGCGACGAGGAGCGGTAGGGGCAGGCGGTTCATGTGCGTAAGCGCCGACGGGCCGTTGGGCCGGGCCATTCAGCGAGGGTCTGATGATGGCCCTCGCGCACGCGGGCGCGCAACGCGATTCTCGCGCTCGAATTCCTCGACCGCTCGGCTAGTCTGCCTCCCGCATGAAGTTGTCCGTGTTCGCCTCCGTTTGGTTCGCCTCCGTCGCCGTGCTCGCTGCCGCCGCGCCGCCGCCGGATTACCGCTTCAAGGTCGAAATCCTCGCCGCCGGCAACATGCCGCAGCCGATGGAACTCGAAGTCGCGCCCGATGGCCGCATCTTCTGGAATGAGATTTCCGGCAAACTGAAAATCTGGAAGCCCGGCGGGCAAATCGTTGAGGCGGGCACGGTCCCGGTGTTTGGTGCGCAGGAGAATGGCTTCCTTGGCTTCGCACTGGACCCGAAGTTCGCGCAGAACCAGTTCATCTATCTCTTCTACTCGCCGACAAACTATACCGGCCAGCGCCTGAGCCGCTTCGTCATGCGTGGCGATGCGCTCGATAACAGCAGCGAGAAGGTCATCCTCGAATTCCCCGAGCAGCGCCGCGAGTGCTGTCATCACGCCGGCACGGTCGAGTTCGCGCCGGACGGTTGCCTGCTCATCTCGACCGGCGACAACACGCATCCCGGCGGTGACACGGCGGGCTACGCACCGATTGATGAACGCCCCGGCCAGGAGCCGTGGGACGCGCAGAAGTCCTCCGCCAACACGCACGACTTGCGCGGGAAAATTCTCCGTCTCCGGCTCACGCCCGAGGGCGGCTACACGATTCCCGATGGCAACCTCTTTCCGAAGGACGGCTCCGCTGGCCGGCCGGAAATCTATGTGATGGGCTGCCGCAACCCGTGGCGCATGAGCGTGGATTCGCGCACGGGCTATGTCTATTGGGGCGAGGTCGGGCCGGACGCAGGCGGCGACGGCCCGCGCGGCTCACGCGGCTACGATGAAATCAACCAGGCGCGCAAGGCGGGTAACTTCGGCTGGCCGCTCTTCGTCGGCAGCAACTTCACCTACGCCAAATACGACTTCGCCACCAAAGCCGTCGGCCCGCACTTTGACCCCGCGCGGCCCACGAACTCCTCGCCGAACAACACGGGCGCGAAGGTGCTCCCGCCCGCGCAACCCGCGTTCATCTACTGGCCCTATGGCGAGTCGAAGGAATTCCCGATGCTTGGCCAGGGCGGCCGCACGGCCTGCGCGGGGCCGGTCTTTTACTTCAAGCCGGAGTTCAAGCAGACGGGCGGCTTTCCCGAGCACTTCGATCGTTGCCTGCTGTTCTGGGATTGGCAGCGGCCGTTCATGAAGTGGGCGCGGCTGGACAGCGACTCGCGGCTCGCGGGCATCGAGCCCTTCACCGCTGCCATCGCGCTGGCGAACGCCAAGGACAAGATGGCGGCAGCCGAGCAGTCCGGCGCGTTCGTCATCCGTCGGCCCGTGGACGCGCAGTTCGGCCCGGATGGCTGCCTCTACCTGCTCGACTACGGCGAGACGTGGGGCGGCAATCCCGACGCGAAGCTGCTCAAGATTTCCTACCAGTGGGGCAACCTCGCGCCCGTCGCGAAGGCCACGGTCACGCCCGCCGCCGGACGCGAGCCGTTGCAAATCGCGCTCTCCGCCGCCGGCTCGAAGGACCACGAGGGCGACGCGCTCAAGTTCGAGTGGCGTTTGCACGGGCCGACGAGCGCGGCGACCAACGCACCGGGCAAGGCCACGCCCAGCCCCGCGCCCACCGCCGCCAAGCTCGTCGCCTCCGCACCGGAAGCGAAACTCACCGTGCCGCAGCCGGGCAATTACATCGTCGAGCTGCGCGTGACGGATGACAAAGGCGCGAGCAGCAAGACGACGTTGCCGCTCGTGGTCGGGAACACCGCGCCGGTCGTGCGCTTCACCGCGCCGGCAGACGGCGATTTCTTCACGCCCGGCAAGCCGCTCGCCTACAAGGTCGCCGTGACCGACGCCGAGGACGGTTCCTCCGCGCAGAACGACGAGCTGATGGACGCGCGTGTGTTCGTGACCGCGAAGTTCAGCAAGGGCGACGGCAAGGACACCGTGGACGAGCCGGGCCTCGCGCTGATGAAGCAGAGCGATTGCTTCAACTGCCACGCGGTCGAGACCAAGGTCGTCGGCCCCGCGTTCCTCGATGTGGCGAACAAGTATCGCGGGCAGGCGGGCGCGCTGGACGCCAGCGTGCAGCGCGTCATCAAGGGCAGCAGCCGCGTCTGGAGCGAGGTGCCCATGCTCCCGCACGAGGCGCTCACCACCGACCAGGTGCAGCTCATGGTGCGCTGGGTCTTCGGCCTCGAAGCGGGCAAGACCGGCGGCGCGATGACGCGCGGCCTCGGCGGCAACGTGACGCCCCCAAAGGACACCGGCCTGCGCCTCGCGAGCCTCGAAGCAACTTACACCGATCTCGGGCGCGGCCCCGCCGGTTCGCTCGCGGGCCGTTCCACCGTGCAGCTCCGCAGCCGTCGCCTCGAAGCGGAGAACGGGGCGGTCACGGGCGCGAAAGTTTCCGGCAACCAGATCGGCTCCATCAATCACGGCCACACGGTGAAGTTCACGAACTTGAACTTGAGCGACACCGCCAGCGTGACGGCGCGCGTGGCCAGCGGCGGCGTGGGCGGCGACATTGAACTCCGCGCCGGCTCCGCGACGGGCGAACTGCTCGCGACGCTCAAGGTCGAGAACACCGGCAAGTGGGACGCGTGGAAGGAAGTGACTGCCGAACTGAAGCCGCCGGCCGGCCGCACGGACGTCGTGGCGGTATTCGTAAACCCCGGCAAGGGCGGGCTGATGAACGTGGATTGGTTCCAGTTCAACGCGAAGTGATTCGAGCCGATCTCAGGACTCGGATTTGGCCGCGCTCCACCGCTTCGCGCATGGCATAGGGGGAATCCCATATTGCCCTGCCTTGCGGCGCTCCCTAACCTTTCGGGCAAATGGCCAAAGTGATGCTCGTGGAAGACGATCTGCTTTCGATCCAGATCGTCACTGAGATACTCCGCGCGGAGGGTCACGAGGTCATTCCCTTCAACGAGGGTGCCGGTGCCATGGAGGCGATGGAGCGTCTCGCGCCGGAAATCGTCATCACCGACCTCAACCTCGGCAAACACGGCCCCACCGGCATGGATGTGCTGAAACGGGCACGCGCGCTCACGCCGCCGGCCATCGTCATCGTCATCACGGGCTTTGGATCGTTTGAGATCGCCGTCGAGGCCACCAAGCTCGGCGCGTTCGACTACCTGCAAAAGCCGTTCAAGGCGGTCGAGCTGCGGCTCAAACTATGGAAGGCGCTGTCCCACAGCGAGGTCGTCTCCGAGAACGCCTACCTGCGCAAGGAGCTCAAGAAGAAATACCAGTTCAGCCAGATCGTTGGCAGCGCCCCTCCCATGCAGCAGGTCTTCCGCATGGTTGAGCGCGTGGCGGACACGGAAAGCACGGTGCTCCTGCGCGGCGAAAGCGGCACGGGCAAGGAAATGGTCGCCAAGGCGCTGCACTTCAACAGCCGCCGCGGGGCCGCGCCATTCGTGCCGATCAACTGCTCCGCGTTGCCGGAACACCTGCTGGAATCCGAGCTGTTCGGCCACCGCAAGGGCGCGTTCACAGGCGCGATTGCCGACAAGAAGGGGCTGTTTCACGAGGCCGACGGCGGGACCATTTTTCTGGACGAGATCGGCTCCATGTCGGCCGTGCTGCAGAGCCGCCTGTTGCGCGTGCTGCAGGAGCGCGAGGTGCGCGCGGTGGGCGACAACGTGCCGGTGTATGTCAACGTGCGCGTCATCGCCGCAACCAATGAGCCGCTGGAGCAGCGCATCAAGGAGGGCACGTTCCGCGAAGACCTCTACTACCGGCTCAATGTCATCTCCATCCAGCTGCCGCCGCTGCGCGAACGCCGCGATGACATCGCGCTGCTGGTCGCGCACTTCCTCCGCGTAAAGGCCGCCGACCGGGGCTTGAAACCCTACAGCATCAGCCGCCGCGCGCTGGAAGCGCTCCACGGGCATGCCTGGCCGGGCAACGTGCGCGAGCTGGAGAACGCCATCGAACGCGCCAGCGCGCTCTGCGAGGACTGCTTCATCAAGCTGGCAGACCTGCCGCCCAACTTGCACGGCCTGGCAAACCCGGACTTCTCGGACGTGGAAGTCGCGCTGGCCCCCACTGGCGACACCACGATCGTGGCCGTGGCACCCAAGCCCGGCACTGGACCGCACCCTGCCCCGCCGGTTGCCAGCCCGCTCAACCAGCCGGTGGGCCAGCTCAAGGATTTCCTGCGCGACCAGGAGTCAGCCTACATTCAACGGGCGATCGCCCACGCTGGCGGGGACAAGGAACAGGCGGCGAAAGCGTTGGGAGTCAGCCTGGCCACCCTCTACCGCAAACTCGCCGAGGGCGAGTGACCGCCCAACCCTCTCGGGGGGCCAACTGATCCACACCAGCCAGCCCAGCGGTCAGGTGTGGTCTTGCCGCTTGGCACCCCGGCTGTGCTGGCGCTCCCGGTTCGGGCGGAAGGCACGGTCCGGACCTTCGATGCCATTGGCTTCACCCATGTAGAGGCTGAGCAAATAGGCGCGCCGGGTCTTTTCCGCCCGCTGTTGCCGGCGGCCCCGGATGAGTTGTGTGATTTTGCCGAGCAAGCCCATCTCGTCGATGACCCCGAGGTTGGCGAAAAACAGCGAATCCGAAAAGGGTAAACCGACGCCTTTTGCCGCCGTGGCCCATGGCGGTGCCCTGGCGGGGTGACTTCAGTGGCTGGAGGTGAGGACCAGGACCTGTTCGAGCGTGGAGACGCCGTCCCGGACTTTGTCGAGGGCCACGCCGCGGAGATTCTTCATGCCCTGAGAGACGGCGACCTTGGCGATCTCAGAGGCGCTGGCGCGCGCAATGACCAGCTTCCGAATGTCGTCGGTGACGGTCATGATCTCAATGATGGCACAGCGGCCGGCGTAGCCGGAATTCTTGCAGCGCTCGCAGCCGTTGCCTTTGAAGAACTGCACGCCCTGGAAGGCCTTGGGATCAAGGTCCAGCTGCTCGAAAATCTTGGGCTGGTAGGTGATGGGCTCCTTGCAGGCAGGGCAAATCCGGCGCATGAGGCGCTGGGCACAGGAGAGAATGACCGAGCTGGAGATGAGGAACGGCGCGATGCCCATGTCATCCAGGCGCGAGATGGCACCGGGAGCGTCATTGCAGTGCATCGTGGAGAGCACCTGGTGACCGGTGAGGGCGGCTTCGACCGCAATCTCAGCGGTCTCCTCATCGCGGATTTCGCCCAGCATGATGATGTCCGGGTCCTGACGGAGAATGGAGCGCAGGGCGGCAGCGAAGGACAGCCCGATCTCCTTCTTTACTGGCACCTGGTTGATGCCGGGAATCTGGAATTCGACGGGGTCCTCGACCGTGACGATGTTGTAGTCCGGGTTATTGAGCTCGTTGAGGGCGGAGTAAAGGGTGGTGGTCTTGCCCGAACCGGTGGGCCCGGTGACAAGCAGCAGGCCGTGCGGCGCATCCACGGCGGACTTGAAGCGTTTGAACGAGTCAGGATCAAGGCCGAGCTTGTCAATGCTCGCGGTCAGGTTCGACTTGTCGAGCACGCGGAGCACGCACTTCTCGCCGTGGACAACGGGCAGGAATGAAACGCGCAAGTCCACATCCTTGCCACCCACGCGCATGCGCATGCGGCCGTCCTGCGGGAGGCGGCGCTCAGCGATGTCGAGGTTCGACATGATCTTGATGCGCGACGTGAGGGCCATTTGAAGGGACTTGGGCGGCGGCGGCATGTCCACCAGGGCCCCATCCACGCGGTAACGGAGGCGGACATTTTTCTCGAAAGGCTCAATGTGGATGTCGGAGGCGCGCTCCTTGATGGCCTGAACCAGGATGGCGTTCGCCAGCTTGATGACGGGGGCCTCCTCGCCGGCGGCGGCCAGCTCGTCCACGTTGACGGCATCGGAGGCCTCGGCGATCAGTTCAGCACCTTCGGCCTCAGCATCGATTTCGGCCTGCTGCTTGATGATTTCCTCGATGCCACCGCCCTTGTTGGACTCGAGGTTGTTGATCTTGTCGAGGATCCCCTTTTCCGACGCGATCATCGGGACCACGTCCAGCTTGGTGATGCGCTTGACGTCATCCAGGGCGAGGACGTTGAGCGGGTCGGCCATCGCCAGGAACAGCTTGTTGTCGAGGCGGGAGACGGGCAGCACCTTGTAGTTCAAGGCGACTTCGCGGGGGACGAGAGCGGCAATTTCAGGCGGGATGCCGGCCCGGGCGAGGTTGACGGGGGGCGTGTTGAGCACGCGGCCCATGGCCACGACCATGTCCGCATCGCTGACGTAAGCCTTCTCAATCAGCAGCTTGAGCAGGCGGGTGCCCTCCTTTTTCTGCAAGGCGACGAGTTCCTCAACCTGCTGCGCGGTCAGCAGGTTGTCTTCGACCAGGGCGTCGGCGATTCGCTCACCGAATGATTTGACAGGGGCGAGGCTCACGGTCAGCGGAAGACTTTCTTGATGGCCTTCACCAGATCCGCTGGCGAGGTCATATACCAGATGATCCGGTTGGGCGTGGCAGCCTGCAACTCGGCGGCAGCCTGCTTGTTGAAGGGATTGGCGGTGGCGACCAGGACCGACTTGCTCATGCGATCAAACGGGAGCACGCACCACTTGAGACAAACGGCCCGGGGGAAACTCTTGGCCAGCTCCAGATCGACATCGTATTTCTCAAGTGGCATGTAGCCGATGCGGGCCCGTTCGATGACCAGCTTGAGGGACTTCTCCAAGGAGAGCACGCCCTTGTCCGCCATGATCTGAAGGAACGGCTCGCTGACCTGCGTGGCCGGCTCGGGGCCGGGGGTCAACCAGAGGCGACCGAAGTCCTGGGCATTGACGAGCTTGCCGTCCACGAAGACGCGCTGCATGGCCGCCTTGCCGTCATCCTGCTCAGCCACCTTGAGGGGCAGCCCGGATTTTCCCGATTTGGCGGTATCGGCGGCAGCCGGAGTTGGGAGCGAGGGAGGTTCAGCCGCGCGCCCGGCAAAGCTGTTGGTCTTGTTCTCGATCTCATTCAACGCCTTCCGCACGTCGGGATCGTCGGGAAAACGCTGGAGAATCGTCTCATACTCCATGATGGCGGAGCTGAGCTGACCGAGCTGGACATAGGCTTCGGCGATGCGTTTGGACGTCTCCATCACGTCCTTCTGCATCCCGAGCTTCATGTAGGCCTCCTTGAGAATTTCCAGTGATTGATAGTCCAGCGGCTGCGACTGAGTGATCACGAGGAACATCTCAATCGTCTGCTGCAGCTGGGCTTCTTCGCTGGGAGACAAGGCGGCCATTGCTTGGGCTTATGTCGCACGGAACGCGCGCGGCTGTCGAGCGCGGTTTTCCGGCCAGAGAACAACGAGGCAAAATCTCAGCGCTGCTGCCGGGAGCGGCCACCGACCGCTTGAGTGCGCGCAAAAGGCAGGCCACTCACGCTCGCCTGCGGGATGGGTGCTCAGCAGAAATCGGCTGAGTTCTGGCGAAGCGTGGAATTCTTCGCACAGCGGAGCAGGCGAGTTACTTCGCCTCCTGCTTCTTCTTGCCGTCGCCTTGCTTGGCCTTGCCGCCGCCGCCACCACCACCGGGGCGGATGATGGTTTCGGGCGCGTCGGGATCGGGGACTTTGAGTTCCTTCCGCAGACGCGTCAGCTCGGTGTGTAACTCGGCGCGGGTCTTCGCGTAGGCGGGGTCTTCGTAGAAGCTCGTCATCTCCTGCGGGTCTTTCACGCGGTCGAAGAGCTCCCAGTAGTTCACATCCGGCTCGTAGAAGTGGACCAGCTTATAGCGGTCGGTGATGACGGCGTAGTGCTTCCGCACGCTGTGCGGGCCGGGATACTCGTAGTAGTGGTAGTAAAAGCTCTTGCGCCAGCCGGCGGGTGTCTGGCCGCGCAGGACGGGGAGCAGGCTGCGGCCTTGGATGTCAGCGGGAATCGGCTGGCCAGCGGCTTCGAGGAACGTGCTGGCGAAGTCGAGGTTGCTCACTATGTCGCTGCGGTTGACGCTGCCGGGCTTGGTCACGCCGGGCCAGCGGGCGAGCAGCGGCGTGCGAAGGGATTCCTCGTAAAACCACCGCTTGTCGAACCATCCGTGCTCGCCGAGGTAGAAGCCCTGGTCGCTGCTGTAAACGACGATGGTGTCCTTCGCGAGGCCTTCGTCATCGAGGAACTTCAGCAGCCGCCCGACGCTCTCGTCCACGCTGAGAATGCAGCCGAGGTAATCGTGCATGTAACGCTGATAGCGCCAGCGGATGAGCTCCTTACCGGTGAGATTGGCCTGCTCAAACTCCGCGTTGCGGGGCTCGTAGTAAGCGTTCCAAGTCTTGCGCTGCTCTTCGTTGAGGCTGCCCGGAACCGTGAGCTTGGCGTCGAGCTTCGTGAAGGTCTTCTCCAGCGTCATGTCCTGCTCGTATTCGGCGCGGCCACGGCCGGTGTAGTTGTCGAAGAGCGTGGGCGGTTCAGCAAACTTCTGGTCCTTGTTCCAGCCAAGGTATTTCAGGTTCGGCGACCACTCGCGGTGCGGCGCCTTGTGCTGGGCCATCATCAGGAAGGGCTTGGACTTGTCGCGCTTCTTGAGCCAGTCGAGCGAGAGATCGGTGATGATGTCCGTGGTGTAGCCAGTGTGCTTGACCTGCTGGCCCATGCGGTTCATGGGCGGGTTGTAGTAAACGCCCTGGCCGGGGAGAATTTCCCAGTAGTCGAAGCCGAGGCTCGACGGCTCCGCGCCGGTGAGGTGCCACTTGCCGACGATGGCGGTCTGGTAGCCGGCGGCCTTGAGGAGCCGCGGGAAGGTCTGCTGGGTGCCGTCGAACTTGCTGTTCGAGTTGTTGTAGAAGCCGTTCAGGTGATTGTATTTCCCCGTCATCACCGTGGCCCGGCTGGGGCCGCAGATGGAGTTGGGCACCATCGCGCGGTGAAAAATCATCCCCTCCTTCGCGAGCCGGTCAATGTTCGGCGTCTGCACCAGCTTGATGGAATGCTGGTAGGCGCTGATGGCCTGGTAAGCGTGGTCGTCGCTGAAGATGAAGAGGATGTTCGGCTGCTTCGGCGCAGCGGAAGCCAGCCATCCGAAGCCAACGCAGCAGGCAAGCAGTAGGAATCGTTTCATAAGCACAGTGAGCCAAAGGCTGACGGTATTCCGACGCCTGCCACGCAGGCAAGGTTTCGCCGCGGATTTGCTGGTTACTCGCCCGCGGTTTTGCCGCACAGTGGCGGCGTGTCGCTTGCGCACACCCAAGTCACCTTCCGCCACGAGCGTCTGCGAGCCCTCACCACGGGCATCATGGAGGCGGCGGGCACGACCTTTCTGCTCCTCATCGCGGTGCGGCACTTCAATGCGGGCCCGACGGCCAAGGCACTGATCGCCGCCGGTGGCAGCGTGGGCCACGTCATCAGTCCGCTCGTGGTGAACCAGGCGGCGAAGCTCGGCCTGCCAGTGGCGCAAGCGGCCTCGCGCGTGGGCTTCTTCGGCGCGACGGCGCTGCTGCTGGCGGTGTTCGCACCGGGGCTGCCGCTGTATGTTCTGGGCTGCGTGCTCGCGACGACCTGCGCCTCGGCGGCGATCCCGCTGATGACCCAAGTCTATCAGATGAACTACCCGCCGGAGGAGCGCGGCCGGCTGTTCTCAAAGGCGATGATCGTCCGCATCGGCATGGCGGCGCTGGCCAATGAGCTGGGCGGACGCCTGCTGGCGGTGCATCTGGAATACTTCCGCGGGCTGCTCCTGTTCTTCGCGGCCGCGTTTGCGTTTGGCGCGTGGTGCCAATCGCGCATTCCCTCGGAGCCGCTCACGGCCAGCGCGGGGACGCATCCGCTGCGGGCGATGCGTTACGCCCGCGAGGACCGGCTGTTCCGGCTCACGCTCATCTCGTGGATGTTCATGGGCATGGGCAACCTGATGATGTATCCGCTGCGTGTCGAGTATCTGGCCAACGAGAAATACGGCCTGCACCTCGACGTGACGATGGTGGCGCTGCTGGTGGGCGTGATCCCCAACGCGGCCCGGCTCGTCATGAGTCCGGTGTGGGGCTGGCTGTTCGACCGGATGAACTTTTTCACCCTGCGCGCCGTGCTGAACGTGGGCTTTGGGCTCGGCATCCTGTCGTTTTTTGTGAGCGACAGCCTCGGCGGGCTGGCCCTGGGCGCGGTCATCTTCGGCGTGGCCAACGCGGGCGGCGACGTGGCGTGGAGCCTGTGGGTCACAAAGTTCGCACCGCCGGAGCGCGTGGCGGATTACATGAGCGTTCACACCTTTTTCACCGGCGTGCGGGGCGTGGCCGCGCCGCTCATTGCGTTCCACCTCGTCGGCACCATGGGCATGGTGCCAATGGCTTGGATGTGCGCCGCCCTCATCGCCGTGAGCGTGGTGATGCTGGGCACGGAGGTTCCGTTGGGCCGGAAGGCGAAAGCAGCGACACCGACGACGGAGGAGGTTTCGGAGTAACAGCTCCAAGCTCCAAATTCCAAAGAAGCTCCAAATACCAAGCTCCAAGCCAGCCGTGCCCGCAGTGAATTCGGATTTGGTGTTTGGAGCTTGGAGCTTATTTGGAACTTGGAGCTTGGGATTTGGAGCTTTCCACCGAGTCACGTGCCCTCCAGCAGTCGCATCAACTCCCCCCTCGCCGCCAGCAGGCTTTTGTAGTCCAGCATCGCATCCGGCATCGTGCGCAACGCGCGGGCGAGCCCGCGCGCGGCGGCGGGATGGCGTTTCACCTCGGCGAGCGGGATGACGGTCATGCGGATGCCAAACAGGACGCCGCGACTCTCCGGCAGCGCGATCAGCGCCTGATCTTCCACCCGCAGCCAGACCTCTTCCTCGCGCAATGGCGGGCGCAACTTGGGCAGGCCGCGCGCGGGATGCTGATTCAACTCCGGCGAGCGGCTCAGGCCCCAGTTCGCGCGGCACCAGGCAACGCCGGGCTTCAGGCGCGAGAGGAAGTTGTGGATCGGCGACGCGAGCTGCTCGTTCAAGTGCGGCACCGGCGTGTGGATGACTTCCAGCGGCTGGCCCACCTTCTCCTCGAACCGCCACGACGACGGAAAGCACACGCAGCCGCCGAGCAGGTGAAAACGGCCGGTCACGGCGTCCGGCTTCAGCAGCAAGTAATCCGGCTCCCAAGCTGCCCCAAGTGCGAGGCAGCGGGCGAAAGGGAGGTTGCCTGCCCGTGGCGTGCCCCTTTCCGACCGGATGTTTTCCCAGGCCGCGTCGGAGACCGATGCCCCGAGTGAGCGGGCCAGGGCAATGGTTTCCTCCAGCAGCGGCTCCGCTCCCGGCAACAGCGCGGCGCAGCGGGCGGTATCGGCCTGGAGCCAACGGCGGCGCTGTGAAAGCAATTCCGCGTGCCGCTCCGTTGGGGCGAAGAATTTTTCCGCGCTGCCAGCCTTGAGGCCAAAGCTATGCTGGTAGTCCTCGTCCGGCAGGACGCTCACCCACGCTGGCATCGGCTCGCTCACGGCACGCGCTCGATCCGGAAAAACATCCGGTTGGTGGCCGGGAAGTTGGTGAAGCTGGCGTTGGTCGTCGAGGGCACGACCGGGTTCCCGACCCGGAACCAGTTGGTGAAATTGGTCGTGCCCTGCACTTCATACACCTCATAGGGCGTGGCGAGCCAATTGAGGCCGGTTGCGGATGAGGCCGTGAAGCGCAGCACGGAGGCGGCATTGGTGGGATTGGTGCCGAGCCGAAACTCATTGAGGTTGCTCACGCCGTCGCCGTCAGCATCGGCGTTGGGGTTTACGCTGGCGCTGGCGCTGCCGAAATATTGCGCTACCCAGTCATCCGGCAAGCCATCGCTGACCCCGCCCGGGTTCTGGTCAGCCAGCAGGGACACAACCCGGATCTCGACATACGGCGAACCGTTGGTGCCATCGGAAAAGCGCACATAAGCACGGTCGTATGCCGAGGTGGTCGCCGGATCCACGCGGGCTGCGCCGAAAAACCCTGACGGCGTGAACTTGAGCGTGCTGCCTTGGAGCGAAAACGTGCCCGCACCCGCCGTGCTGCTCACCACGTTCACAGTGACATTGGTGGTCTGGAGGTCGTAGCCGCGGAGCTGGACTTGGTTGATGCCCGCGAGGTTGGGCGCGCCGCTGGGCTGCGTCACCACGTCCAGCACCCGGTCGTAACCATGCGGCGGCGTGTTGTTGGTCGGATACGCCTGCTGCACGACGGGCGGATCGTAGCTCCCCAGCGTGGCACCGCGGCCATCGGCGTGGACCTGGAAGAACATCATCGCCTCCCGAAGCGGACCCGCCGGCTCGCCGCTGTTTTCGCTGGAGTGGGCCATGCTCAGGACGTGACCGATCTCGTGGCAGAGCACCTCCTCGAATGTGGCGAGGTTTTGCAGCGAGTTCTGCGTGTGCTTCATCACCAGGTAGCCACGCATGACCGGGAAGAATTCATTGCCATTTACGTTGCCGCCCATGCCGCCGTTGGGAAACGCCCCGGAGATGGAAAATGAGTTGCCACCCACTCCAAGCGTGGTGGATCCGCCGATGCTGCCGTATAGGTCATGCAACTGCACACGGATGCGGCCGTCGTTGGTGGCGACGTTGCTGGCGGCCGTGCCGAAGCTGGTGACGCCGGCGAAGGCAAACCGGAGACTGGTAACGTTGGCCCAAGCCCGGAAGGCATTGCTCACGGCACCCAACGCCTGGGCCTGAGTCAGTCCGGCGGGCAGGGCATCGGCGTCCACGATATATTGGATCGGTTCGCCCCGATCACCGCTGGTGAAGCGGCGGGAGACACCGGAGGCGTTCGTGGCCAAGCCCGGCACGGCGAGGGAAACAAGCTGGTTCTGGGCCAAGGAGGTCAGGTCGGGGCCGGTGGCATCCGGATAACGAACACGAGCGGCGGACAATAGGGCCAGCGCGTTCGGGTCCGTGACCGTCGCGGCCGCCGTCTTCAAGCCGCCTGCCCGCGCCAGGAGCGGCGCGCCGACGGAGCCGTTGTCCACGAAGAGCGTTCCGTCCGCACGCTGGCCGAGCAGGAAGAGGCGTTCATCGCCGACGTCCAGCCGGGGCGCATCACTGGATACTTCGCCTTCCTCGGCGAGCCGTCCGCCGCGATGCACCACCGCAATGGTGGCCGGGAAGACTCCTTTGAACGCCTCATTCACCCGCAGCCACGTCCGCGTGTAGATGCCGCCGCTCTCACCCCGAAAGCACTCTGCGCCCAGCACCGTGGCGTGGCAGATGGCGACAGCGCTCTGCACGCGTTGGTCCGGCGTGGCCGGCGCAAGCGTGAGGGCGGAGACCGTGAAGGACAACACACATGCGCCCGCAAGCCCGAACGCGAGGAAAAACCGCTTCATGATGGGCAGAACATGGGCTACCCCCACGCCGCGCGCAAGACAGTGTCGCGGCCGGCCCCGACCCGTTTCACAGCAGTTCCGTCCGGGCCAGGGCCAGGAAGTGCAGCCAAGTCCGGGTGACGCGCCGGCCGTGGATGCGCTCCAACGCCAGGGCGTAGAGCGAAAGCTGCGGGCCGTAATCGCGCACCTTTTGGGCCAGCTCGGCTTCCGGGAAGTGATCGGTCTTGTAGTCCAGCAGCCAGATCTCGGCAGGACGGAACACCACCAAATCCGCCACGCCCTGGACGATGAGGAACTCATCGTGGCCGGCCTCCCCGTGTCGTCCGACCCCGGGCAGGAGCCCCATCCCGGCGAGTTCCGCCACGGTGAAACGCGCCGTGAACGGCACTTCCCGCTGCACACGGCCCGCCGCCGCCTCGGTGCGCACGGCCCGGCCCACGAATGACTCGCAGAACTGGAGCAGATCCTCGAAATCGAGCGCATCGCTCTCCCGCGCCGTCAGCAAACCACCGGCCACCAGGCGCGCCGCCTCGTTCCGCAGGTCCAACTCGGTGGCCGCGCGCGTAAAATCCAGGCCCTGGAGAAAGGTGTGGTGCGCCACGCCGCGCTCTGCCGCCGTCAATGCCCCGTTCAGGCGCCGGCCGTGCCCCACAGGCACACGCGGCCACGGCACCGACTCTTCGTCCGCCTCGAACGCCCGCCGACGCAGCACCGTGACGGATGTCTTGGCCGGCTCCCACGTCGCCGCAGCGTGCCCGTAACGCCATTCCAGCTTCGCACGCAGCCGCGCGATGTCCGCTGCCGCTGCCGTGCTGTCGCCGTCCGGGCAAGAGCCCGCGATTGGTGCGGAGGCGTCGGCGGCACCCCGCAGACGTCCATCGTCGGCCGGGTAAAAATCCCACGTCAGAAGATCGTTACGGCCCGCAGCGTCGCCATGCCAGTCCCCTTCCCTGGTCACGCCCGGCAGCCAGGCCCGCAGCCAGTCCAGCGGACACCGGGCCTTGAGCAGCATCTGGTCGGTCACCGGCCCCACCGGACCACGCCACCTTGCCGCGACGTCCTTGCCCGCCTCGGTGCCGACGAGCAGCAAGGTGTCACGGGCGCGGGTGATTGCCACGTAAAGCAACCGGAGTTCCTCACCGAGCAGCTCGCGCCGGCCGCGCCGGGCCGCCAGCCAATGCGGCAGGCTGGCGTAGCGGCGCTCCCGGCCGGGCGGCCAGACCATCGGGCAAAGGCCCAGCTCCTCGTCCAGCAGGATGTCGCCGCGCAGGTCCCGCTCGTTGAACCGCGTGCCCAGCCCAGCCACCACCACCACGGGGAACTCCAGCCCCTTGCTCTGGTGGATGCTCATCAGCCGCACGGCGTCATCGGTCTGTGGGGGCGCGGGATCGTGGTCGAGGTCCGCCTCCTCCTGCGCCGCGATGAACTGGAGAAAGCGGTGCAGGCCCTGGCGTTGATGGGGATCAAACTGCCGTGCGAGATCCAGCAGCCGCCGGACATTGGCCACGCGTTCGGCCCCGCGGGGCTCGGCGAGCAAGAGCGATTCATAATGCGTCTCCGCCAGCACCCGCTCGAGACAATCGGTTAGCGAGCCGAAGCGCAGCCGCTCGCGCCAGGCCGCAAACCGTGCCAGGAAGCCGTCGGCCTTCACCCAGGCAGTCTCCGCCCCGCCAGTTTCCGGGCGGGCGGCCCGAAACCTCACCAGTGCATCCCAGTATGGCCGCTCCGAATTGTGTGCGCGGACGGCGACCAGCTCCGGGAGGGACATCGCCACGAGCGGCGACCGCAAAACCGCCAGCAGCGGGACGTCCTGCAGCGGATTGTCCAGCAGCCGCAACAGGTTCAACAGGTCGCTGACTTCCAGCGCCCCATAAAACCCGCCCCGGGACGCCCGGAGGGGCACGCCTGCGCGGTGAAACTCCTGGGCGAACGCCTCGACCCGCGAGCCCGGCGAACGCATGAGCACCACCATGTCCCGCCACTCGACAGGGCGAAACGCACCCCGCCCCTCATCCCAGACAGGATGCCGGCCCGTGTGCAGCTCGCGCAGGCGCAGGGCCACGCAGCGGGCTTCACGCTCGACGGCCAGCAGATCGGACAAGTCGTTCGCGGCCTCGCTTTCATCGGCCGGCTCCTGGGCTTCCTTTGTGAGGACATGCAACCCGACGCCGCCCACGACCGGCGAGCGCAGCGCGGCGCGCTGCTCGGGCGCACCGAACTTCAGCTCGGCTTCGTCACCGTAAACCACGCCCCCGATGCCCTCCCGCAGGAGCAGCCGGAAGAGCGGGTTCGCGAAATCAAGAATGGCGGCCCGGCTGCGAAAATTTTCAGACAGCGCGATGACAGTCCCGGTGTTACGCCACGAACCGGCGTAGCCGGCGAAGATGCGCGGGTTGGCGAGCCGGAAGCGGTAGATGCTCTGTTTCAGGTCTCCGACGAGAAAGCGGTTGGCCTGCGGGCCCGTGCCACTGACGGCCGCCAGGATGGCATCCTGGGCTCCATTGATGTCCTGGTATTCATCCACGCAGACGTGCTTGAAACGCGCCTGGCAGCGCCGGGCCACCCCCGTCCGTTCATCGCGCAGCAGGCGGAGGGCAAACTGTTCCAGATCCGCGAAATCAACTCCGCCGAGCTGGCGCTTCGCCTCACTGAAACGCTTGGTGAACTGCCGGGTGAGCTCGACCAGCGCGGCCATGCCGTGCCGCGACCATTCCCAGTCGTCGGCGAGGGCTGTTCGCGTGGGTGCATCGCCAGCCAACTTCTGGGGGGCGAGCAGGCCGTGGAAGAAGCTGGCTTCAGCGAAAAAACTCTCAAACGGCGGACGGAGCTCGCCCTTCCTCCGCTTCCAATTCTCGGTCGCATCAGCGGCGAGGATCTCGGCCAATGCCTCCTGCGGAACCCGAAAGGCGGCTTCTGCGAGGGCGGCGGCGCTGCGCCGCAATGCAGGCACCTCGGCCAAGTCCGCAAAGGCGGGCTGCCACCGGGCGCGCCACTCTGCCAGGGCCTCGGCGAGCCATTGTTCCCACCGGGCCGGGCTCGGCTCACGGAAGGCCGCGAGTTGAGCCGCAAACCACGGGTCCGGGTCAGGGAGGGACTGCACGTAACTGTGGAGCTTCCAGACGAGGGCACGCAGCGGTTCGTCCGAGCCCCGCCCGGCCCGGCGGACGAGCTGTTGGACGCCGTCGCTGTGCGGATGACGTCCCGCGTAATGCTCGGCCAGCAGGACAGTGAGACAATCGCGGGCCAGCGGACGCGTCTGGCGTTCGTCGAGGATGACCAACTGCGGGTCAATCGCGAGCTGATGAAAGTGTTCGCGGACAAGACTCAGACAGAAGCTGTGCAGCGTGGATATTTGCGCGGTCTCAAGCAGCGCGAGCTGTTCCGCACTGGCCTCCGGAGACAAGGCCGACCGCGTCTGCCGGGCAACGGGGTCCTCCGCGGCCGCCAAACCCGCTTCGAGCGCCCGCCGGAGCCGCACCCGCATCTCAGCGGCCGCGGCCTCAGTGAAGGTGACGAGCAGGAACTGATCGAGCGAATCGCCCGCTTGTAGCCGCCGCAGGACCCGCTCGATGAGTGTCCGGGTCTTGCCGGTGCCCGCCCCCGCGACGACCAGCACGTTGCCGCAGGCAGCGATGGCGGACTCCTGGGCTGGGGTGAAGGCGCTCACGCTTCCTCCTCCTGCACGGCAGGCTTGGCCAGCGTGCGGTAGGGCTGGATCCACGGGTCGAAACGGCAGATGGCCCGGTAATCGCAGCGATCGCAGGCCTTTTCACTGGCGCTGAGGCGCACCGGGGCGACGCGCACATCGCCGGCGAAGATGGCTTCGCCGAGCTGCCGGAGGCTTGCCTCCACTTGAGCAAGCAAGCCCGCGAATTCGGCGGACGGAAGCGCATCGCCGCCGCGCCGGCTGAGCGAGCCGTCCTTGTTCAAGGCATAGCGGAACTGCCCGCTGGCCTGGCCCCCGGGCCGCCGGTCCAGTCGCGGTAGCTGCGCGAGATCAAAGCGGCCCGAATGCTGGTAGGTGGTTCGGCGGCCGGCCTCGTCCTCGCCGAGTATCTCACCCCGCCCGCCGGTCGCGCCGGCGGCCCCGTGCAGCGCGACGTAAAAGACGCCGGCAGGACGGAGCGGGAGGTCGCGCAGGGCGGCAGAGAGGTCAGCAGACAGCGGGTTGCCGGCCCATGGCTGAAGCTCGTCGCGGCGTTGGCACAGGACACGGAGGTAGGCGAGCAGTTGAAGCTGAAGGCCATGCGCGATCTTGAGCGCGTCCAGCTTTTTGGGGCTGCTCTTGTAATCCACGATGACGGCGAAAGCCTCGGCCGAGGCGCCGTCGCGGCACAGGTCAACCCGGTCAATGCGACCGCGGAGCAGCAGGGATCTGGCGCCGCCGAGCTCCAGCCGCCATCCCGGCAGGGGGCTGCCGGGCAGCCCAAAACCCAGCTCCACGGCAACGGGATCGAAGGCATAGCCTGGCATCCAACCGGCCAGCGCAGCCAGCAGTCGTTGCGCGCTGTCGATCAGCGTGCGGGCGGCGAAACGGCGCGCCTCGTCCGCCGCGAACCGGGCAAACTCCGGGCTGCCCAGCAGGTCTTCACCCACTCGTGCCGCCAGCGCGGCGGCATCCGCCGGCGCAAGGTCCCGCCAGCGCCGCCCGTCCGCCGCCAGACGCAGGTGGAATTCGTCGAGCAGACGGTGGATGAAAGTGCCGCGCTCCCGGTGGTCCACCTGGAACTCCTTGCGTTCCTCCGCACCGAGGCCGGCGGCCACGAAGAACTTGAACGGGCACTCGGCAAATTGCTCGAGCTTGCTGACGGAGGTGCGAAGTTCGGCGCCATAAAGCTGCGTTACGGCAGTCGGTGGCAGGCTGACGTCCGCGCGTGCCGCAACGATGTCGCGCCAGCGCGCTACCACGGGGCTGATCGCAGGGTGGATCGCCAGTTGGGCGATGCGGGATGCCGCCGCAGCTTCGTCACGGGCGAGGGCGAGTTCGCGGAGAATCGGTTCAAGCAGGTCCTCGGCATGGTCGGCGCCTCGCCAGTCCTGCGTGGCTGGGATGGGTTCCAGCTTGAGATGGGGAAAAAGCCGCTGGATGTGGGCTATGATGGGCGAAGGGTGAAGCGGTTTGCCGTCGGCGGAGGCCGCGGCACAGGCCAACACCAAGCGCCCCCGACTGCGCGTGCAGGCGATGTAGGCCAGATACCGCTCGTGGGCAATTTGGGAGCGGGGATCCGGGCCAAGCCGAAGATCCAGCGCGGCCAGCAGGTCACGCTCGGCATCGGTGAGCAGGACCGGGGCGGCCGGCGGGGCGGGGAAGATGCCTTCATTGAGGCCCAGCACGACCGCAAGCTTCAGCTCCGGGTTGCGCGAGCGGTCCACAGTGCCAACCAGCACCTGATCGAGTGCGGGCGGAATGACGCCGACCGTCAGCGCGCCGAGTCCGGCTTCCAAAATGGGGAGCCACTCCCGGAGCGGGAGGGCCGACGACTTGCAGTTGCCGTCGGTGGCATCCGGAAACGCGCGTTCGAGATTCTCCAGCCACGCGCGCATTTGGCGGAGGACGGTCCCGTGCAACGCGGGCGCGAGTTGCGGCGAGGCGGACTCGCGGGCGAGCGCGTCGTCCCACGCTTCCAGGCGCGGCTCGATGCCGAGGGCTTCCCAGAAGTCGCGCAGCGCGGCGGCGAGGGCGGAGCCGGAGAATTGCGAATTGCGAATTGCGAATTGCGAATCCGCGGGAACGGGCTCGGTGGCGGGAAGCGGGCTTTCTTCCTCACTCCGCAGCAGCGGGTCAGGCGGCGCGAGAACCGCCCTTTTGGTAAGCGCGTCGGCCAGCCTCCGCAGCGGCGCAGTGAGCTGTGCGCGGAGTTGCTCGGCGCGGGCGAGGTTGAACTTCGGATCGGGCACTGACAGCGGCGCCAGCCACTGCGCCCCCCGCCAGCCATGGGCAAGCGCGAGATTCTCCAGCCAGTCCACATCCTCGTCGCGCGGGTGGACAAGGCCCGACTTCAGCGCGCCAAACAAGTCTTCCGGCTGCCAGCCATAGGCCAGCGTGCGCAGGGCAAAGCGCGTCAACTCCGCGAGCGGGTGGTGCGCGACGGGCTCGCGGCGATCGAGAAAGAAGGGAATGCCGTAGCGCGTGAACGTGCGGCGCAACGCGGCGTGGTGATGGTCAAGCGTGCGGAGAATGACCGCGCAATCCCGGAACCGCCCGCCGGCTTGGACCTGCCGGAGAATCTCCCGCGCAGCGAACACCGCCTCGGCCTCGGGCGAAGGGCAGACGACCAGGCGGAGCGCGGGGGAGATAGGGAAGGAAGAAACGGCCGCCGGCCCCGACCAATCCGCTTCCAGCGCGGCGAGTTCCGGGCTGGCGGCGAAGCGGCTGTGGGCAGGGTCGCGCGCGAGTTCCTCCACCGTCACCTCGCCGCCCGACAGCGCCTGCACGCGTTGCCGGCACGCGATGTAAGTGCGGCGCACGACCGACCACAGCGACAGCCAGCTCTGCGCTGACGTGGCGGCCGGCTCATCGAGGCAGAACGCCAGCGTGGCCCGGCGGCAAAACGGCAGCACCGCGCAGAGCAAGTCGAGTTCCTGCGGCGTCATTTCCGCGAAGCCATCAAGCCACAGGCAGGAAATGGGGTGGTGCGGGTTGCGGGGTGCGGGAGCCGATTCCTGCCCGCACCATGCGCCTTGCACCACGGATGCCGTCAGTCCGCCCTCTTCATCGCGCAGAAACGCCGTTGCCAGGTCCAGCAACTGGTCGCCGTCCTCGATTCCGTTCTCCGTCAGCCACGCGTGGTAAGCGCTGAGCAAGTGATGCAAGTCGTGCAGCTTGTCGCGCAAGGGCCCGCCCCCCGTCACGCGCTCGGCGAGGCGGGCAAGCCGCGCGGGCGTGAGCTGGTGGCGCTGAAATTCGCGGAGCAACTGACTGAGCTGGCGCGCAAAGCCCGGCAGCCGCGCCGTCGCACGGAAGACCCGGAGCGCGGGCTGCTCACGGGCGAGCAACGCGCGCAGCACCATCACCCGGCCCTCGTCATCGAGCAGCTCGGGCACGGTGGCGAAGGTCTCCAGCAACCAATGGGCGAGGCGATCGAAGGGGACAATTTGCAGCCGCGAATAGCCGGCCAGCCCGGGCTGTTCGAGCAGCTGGCGTTCGAGCTGGAAGGTCGCCTGCTTCGGCGCGAGCAGCACTAGCGGCGGCCCGCCCGGAGCGGCGGCCAGCTCACGGCGGATTTCGTCCAGGCAGCGCCACGTCTTGCCGCTGCCGGCCGGGCCGAGGAGGAAGTGAACGCGCACACGCCGATGGTGCGAAGCAAGCCATGAAGCGCAAGGGGTAAAGCGTCCCGCCGCGGTTATGCCGCGACGGGCACGGCCGAGCAGGGCACGCACGCAGCGGGGACCGACGCCGCCACTGGCCGCGCGAAGGGCTCCAGATGCTCGCCGAGCCG
>CAZQEW010000004.1:64901-77411 GCA_964591495.1 uncultured Klebsiella sp. | reverse complement strand
AGATCATGGCCCGCGTGCACGAGCTGCACGAGTTCAACCCCATGCTCGGTTTCCGGGGCTGCCGCCTCGGCATCAAGTATCCGGAGATCACCCGCATGCAGGCCCGCGCCGTCCTCGAGGCCGCCGCCGATGCGACCAAGGAAGGCTTCAAGGCCAAGCCCGAGATCATGATCCCGCTCGTCGGCTTCAAGAAGGAGCTCGATCTGCAGGTCGCGATCGTCCACGAAGTCGCCGCCCTCGTGCAGAAGGAGAAAAAGGTCAAGATCGCCTACTCCGTCGGCACCATGATCGAGATCCCGCGCGGCGCCCTCACGGCCGACGAGATCGCGCAGACCGCCGAGTTCTTCAGCTTCGGCACCAACGACCTCACCCAGACCTGCTTGGGCATGTCGCGTGACGACTCCGGTTCGTTCCTCGGTGCTTACACCGAGAACGAGATCGTGAAGAAGAACCCCTTCGCGTCCATCGACCAGACTGGCGTCGGTCAGCTGGTGAAAATCGCGGCGGAGAAGGGCAATGCGACCCGTCCTGGCATCAAGCTGGGCATCTGCGGCGAACACGGCGGCGACCCCGATTCCGTGAAGTTCTGCCACCGCGTGGGCCTAACCTACGTGAGCTGCTCGCCATATCGCGTGCCCGTCGCCCGCCTCGCCGCCGCACAGGCTGCGATCGAGGAGAAGCGCAAGGCCGCCGCGAAGAAGAAGTAAGCTGCCTTCAAGACTGATTCACTAAAGCCGCCCCGGGCAACCGGGGCGGCTTTTTTCGTGCGCGCAATTTGGCATTCGGCTAACTCAGCGGCGTGTTGCATTCCCATCACCTGAATGGACTGGTCCGCTCATGACTGTTCTGGCTGACCTCGATCCTGCCGATCTGGCACAGCAGTTCGCGGACTGGGGCTACAAGCCCAGCCACGCGACGCGGGTGCTGCGGGCGTTTTACGAGGGACGGGAGCTTGTGTCTTCGCCGGCGCGCGGGTTTCCGCAGGGGTTGCTGGAGCGGTTGCAAGCGACGTTTCCCGCAAGTGCGGCAACGCTCGCAGCACGGCAGGTGGCGGCGGATGGGACGACCAAGCTGCTGCTGCGGCTCGCGGATGGGCGCACGGTGGAGTCGGTGCTGATGCCGGACTTTCGTGCGGACCGGGCGGCGGGGTGCATCTCGTCGCAGGTGGGCTGCGCGATGGGGTGTGACTTCTGCGCGACGACCAAGACGGGCTTCGAGCGCAATCTCACCGCCGGGGAAATCATCGAGCAGTTTCTCGCGTTGCGACGGGAGGCGCGGGCGGTGGGGCGCAAATTGCAGACGGTCGTGTTCATGGGCATGGGCGAGCCGATGCTGAATTTCGACGCGGTGCTCGCGGCGGTGCGCCGGATCGCGGACAACCAGCTCGGCGGCATGGGCTGGCGGCAGATTACCGTCTCCACGGTGGGCATCGTGCCGGGCATTGAGGCGCTCACGGCCACGGGATTGAACGTGCAGCTCGCGGTCTCGTTGCACGCGCCGGATGATGCGACGCGCGCCAAGCTGCTGCCGATGGGCCGGCGCTTTCCCATCGCGGAAATTCTCGCGGCGGCGGATGAGTTTCAGGCGCGGCGCGGTCGGCCGGTGACGATCCAGTATTGCCTGCTCGCCGGGGTGAACGATTCGCCGGAGCACGCGCGGATGCTGGCCGAGTTGCTCGGCACGCGGCGGATGCACATCAATCTGCTGCGCTACAATCCCACTGGTTTGAGCCTGCGCGGGGTGGCTTACGAACCGTCGTCGGACGAGGTGGCGGAGGCGTTTGCGGCGGAGCTGCGGGAGCGGAAGCTGGTCGCGCACTTCCGGCGTTCGCGCGGGCCGGACATTGACGCGGCGTGTGGGCAGCTGCGGGGCCGCGCTCGGGCATCTGGGGCAAGCACCGCGGTGACCCCGACTCGCTGAACTTCTGCCCTGGCAGCATCCCAACGGCGCGTCAGGCATCCCGTTCATCGTGCGGTCGGCTGCCTCACGGGTTGACCATGGTGCGCGCGGTAGGTGAGGCTAAGGCGTTTCGTGGATTGTGTGCCGGCCAGCTGGATGCCGAAGCTGGCGGCGGTTGACTGAAGCTGAATGAACCTCCTGCGTGTCGCTTGCTGTTTGTTGGTGCCGCTCCTGGCGCTGAGGGCGTCCGCCGCCGGGGTGGATTGGCCCACGAACCAGTCGTTGCCCAACATCGTAATCATCCTGGCCGACGATCTGGGCTGGGGCGACTTGAGTTGCTATGGGCAGAAGAAGTTCAGCACGCCCCACATCGACCGGCTGGCGACGGAGGGGATGCGCTTCACTCAGGCCTACGCGGGGGCGCCGGGCGGTGCGGCGTCGCGTGGGACGCTCCTGACCGGCAAGCACACCGGGCACGCGCGCATCCGGGGCAATTGGGGGCCGGACGGCCACCCGGTGGCGTTGCGCGCGGAGGACCAGACGTTCCTGCCCCTGCTCAAACGCACCGGTTACGTGAGCGGGGTCATCGGCAAATGGGGCCTGGGCGGCGACGGCACCACCGGCACGCCGGCCGAGCAGCGGGTGGACCAGTGGCTCGGCCTGCTGGAACTCCGGCACGCGACCAATCAGTTTCCCGCGGTGGTGGCACGGTTCGACCCCAAACAGGTCATTTTCACCAACAATCCGGCCTACTATCAGCCCATTTACGAGAACCAGAATGGGGCGCAGGTCCGGCACGCACAGGATATTTTCACTTACGCGGCCTCGAACTACTTCCGCATTTACCAGCCGGCGGACTGGAACCGGTTCCGGCCGTTGTTCCTGCACTTGGCCTTTGCGCTCCCGAACGCGGGCGAAGAGGCGGGAACCAACGCCCCAACGCGCTACGCGGGTGCCCTGGGGCCGCAGGCCCAGGCGAACTGGCCGGAAGCCGAACGCTGCAAGGCCGCCGCCATCGCGCACCTCGACGCATCGGTCGGCCAGTTGCTCCGTCAGTTGGATGACCTCCGCATGGCGGAGCAGACCGTGGTGGTATTGACCAGCGACAACGCGGCGCAGCGGGACGGCCTGTGCAATCCGGCGTTCTTCCAGAGCAATGGGCCCTTCCGGGGTGCAAAAGGCGAGCTGACGGAGGGCGGTCTGCGGGTGCCCCTGCTGGCGCGGTGGCCCGGGCGGATCAAACCGGCCAGCACCAATGACCAGCCCGTAGCGTTGTGGGACTTGTTCCCGACCGTCGTCGAGCTGGCCGGCGTGACCAATGCGCCGCCAACGGATGGCGTCTCGCTGGTGCCCACCTTGCTGGGCAGGCCAGCCAAGGTGAGGCGGGACTATCTGTATTGGGAATCACACGCCGGCCAATTCGCGCAGGCCATCCGTGCGGGCGATTGGAAGGCCATTCGCCCGCAGCCGGACGCGCCGCTGGAGCTGTATCAGCTCGCCCGCGACCCCGGCGAGGCGCGCAATGTGGCGGCGGATTATCCAGCCGTGGTGAACCACCTCGAAACCCTGCTCAAGTCTGCCCGGAGCGAGAGCAACGTGTGGGAGACCGGCAAGCGTTAGCGGAGTTTGCCGCCGGTCTGTGACGGAACGAGCCTCAGCTGCCGGAGCATCGCAATTCGGCGCTTCCGGTCGGTCGGAAATTATCCCAGCACCTGCTTGCGTTTGGCGACCCACTCGGAGCCCAGGGTGTCCAATGTCTTGTGGTTAAGCCACTTTTCAGCCAGGGGGAAGATGACCCTTTCCTCGCGGTCAAAATGCTGGCGGGAGACCACGGCCGCGATGATGAGGAGTTTCCTGGCCTGTTTGAGGTCGCGGCAGGTGCGCACCTGTTTGAGGATGGCCTCGATGTGCTCGTGCTCGGCGTGGATGACCTCGTTTTGGCCGAGCTGGTCGAGGCAATGGTCCAGCGGCTCCATCACCAGCTTGTCCTCGATCTGGCCGTGCGCTTCGAGCATTGCGTCGAACAACCCGGCCAGCGCCCGCACCTCCGCGAGGGATTTCAATTTTGGCGTGGCCCGTTCGATGTAGTCGAAAAGGTTGTGAAATACGACGTGCTCGGCGAGCAGGGCCTCAGTGATCTTCATCGGCGGGTGAGACTCCGCGGCGGGTGCCGCTGTTCAAACTCGGCGGGCCCCGGAGCCCTCGGTCTGGGCCGAAAAAACAGTGTTCATCGGCGGCTGGCTATGGTTTAACAACGCCCTCTGAGTTGACCAGACCATGAAACCTCTGCTCCGCCGCTACTGCGTTCTGCTCGCGCTGCTCATCTACTGGGCTCCCCAGGCCCCCGCGCAGGTCGCCCCCCAACGCGTGCAGCAAATCGAGGTGCGCCATGTCGGTCCGGCCGCCGCCAGCGATGAGCTGATTCGGGCGAACATCCGCGTGAAAGTGGGCGATCCGCTGGTGAAAACCAACGTGGATGACGACGTTCGCAACCTCTACAACACCGGTTACTTCTACAACATCCGGGTGGCGGAGGAGCGCGTGGATGGTGGCGTAAAGCTCATCTACGTGGTGCAGGGCAAACCGGTGCTCACGGACGTCCGTTTCGTTGGCAACACCAAGTTCAGCACCAGCAAGCTCCAGAAGGAGCTGACCTCGAAGATCGGCCAGCCGCTGGACGAGCGGAAGCTCTTCGCCGACGCGCAGAAGATTCAGACCAAATACCAGAAGGCCGGGTATCAGCGGACCAAGGCCGAATACAAGCTGAACATCAACGAGAACGCCGGGCGCGGGTCGGTGACCATTGAGATCACCGAAGCTCCCAAGGTCAAAATCACCGACATTCAATTCGTGGGAGCCGCCGCCTTCACGGAGAAGGAACTGGCCAAGCAGCTCAAGACCAAGGAGAAGTGGATGTTCTCCTGGCTCACCGGCTCGGATAAATTCAAGGACGACCAGTTCGACGAAGACAAGGAGCGGCTCGCAGATTTTTACCGGAACAAGGGCTACTTGGATTTCGAGATCAAGAGCGTGGACTACGAGTATCCGCGGCCCGACCGGATGGTCATCAAATTCCAGCTTTTCGAAGGCAAGCAATACAAGGTGGGGGTCGTGGCGGTAAAGGGTAACGCCGTCTTCCCCACCACCGAGCTTGAGCGGGACATCCGCATGACCGCTGGCCAGACCTTCACGCCGGAGGGTCAGCGCAAGGACGTTGATTCGCTCCGCGATTTCTACGGGTCCAAGGGTTACATCGACGCCCGCGTCAACGCCGTGCGCACGCCCAACACCGAGACGGGCAACATGGATGTGACCTATCAGGTGGCCGAGAATGACAAGTCCTACGTCGAAAAGATCGAAATCAAGGGCAACGTAAAGACCAAGGACAAAGTCATCCGCCGCGAGTTGGCCATTTCACCCGGTGAGACCTTCGACATGGTGCGCGTGCGCCTGTCCAAGCAGCGCCTCGAGAACCTGAATTACTTCGAGAAGGTGGACGCCCAGCCCGAGCCCACCGAGGTGCGCGACCGCAAGAACCTCGTCGTATCCGTCGAGGAAAAGAACACCGGCAACATGAGCGTGGGCGCGGGCTTCAGCTCCATCGAAAGCGTGGTGGGCTTCGTGGAAGTCAGCCAAGGTAACTTCGACATGTTCAAGCCCCCGTGGTTCACCGGCGGCGGTCAGAAGATGCGCTTGCGCGCCAGCTATGGCTCCCAGCGGCAGGACTACCTGCTGAGCTTCGTCGAGCCGTGGTTTCTCGACCGCAAGCTCGCGTTCAGCGTCGATCTCTACCATCGCAACACGGCCTTTCAGAGCGCCCTCTACGATCAGGTGCAGACCGGCGTGCGGCTCGGCCTTGAGAAGGCGCTCTGGACGGACTTCTTCCGCGGGAACGTGAGCTACACGATCGAAGACGTCGGCATCAGCAATGTAGATCCCGCTGCTTCACCGGAGTTGCGCGCCGAAAACGGCACCCAGATCGTGTCCAAGATTGGGGCCGGCCTGGTCTATGATTCCCGCACCGGCGGCCTCGTTCCCACGGGCGGCCAGCGGCTGGAATTCATCTCTGAGCTGGCGGGCGGGCCCGTTGGCGGCGAGGCGGACTTTTACCGTCTGGAGCTGCGCGGTTCACAGTATCTTCGCGGCTTCTGGGAGGGGCAGACGTGGGAGATCATCGGCCGCATCGGCTCAATCCAAGGCTACGGGGGCGACCGCATCACGCTGTTCAACCGCTACTTCCTCGGTGGCCCGCGCACGATGCGCGGTTTCCGGTTTGGCGATGTCTCCCCGCGCGATTCCCTCACCGAGCCATTGGGCGGCAACACCTACTGGCTTGGCTCGGTGGAGTATTCCATCCCGCTGATTGATCGCCTGCGCTTCGCGATGTTCTACGACATCGGCAATGTCTACAGCTCGTCGTTCAGCTTCAACCCGAACACCGCCAAGGGTGAGCGCATGTTCCAGGACAACGTCGGCTTTGGCCTGCGCATCAACATTCCCAACCTCGGTCCGCTGCGCCTCGACTACGGCATCCCGCTCGCCACCGATCGTTTCCAGAACAAGTCCGGCCGCTTCAACTTCGACGTGGGCTTCACGCGCGACTTCTGAGCGGCGTCAACTCCACTGCCAACACCCCTTCAGTCATGAAATACTCCCTGCTGTTGTGCGCCGCCCTGCTGGCTGCGCCCCTTGCTGCCTCCGCCGCCGACCGCATCGCTGTCGTCGATCTCAAAAAAGTGTTCGACGGTTACTGGAAGACCAAGCAGGCCGACCTCAACCTCAAGGAGCGGGCCGGCGAGCTGGACAAGAAGCGCAAGGACATGCTCGACGACCTCAAGAAGGCCGGCGACGAATACAAGAAGCTGGTCGAGAGCTCGACGGATTCCGCCGTCTCCATCGAGGAACGCGACCGCCGCAAGAAACTCGCCGAGACCAAGCTGCGCGAGCTGCAGGAGATCGAGCAGAGCATCGGCCAGTTTGACCGCAGCGCGCGCGCCCAACTCGGCGAATCCCAGCGCAACATGCGGGACAAGATCGTCGTGGAGATCCGCGACCTCGTGAACAAGAAGGCCAAGACCGCCGGTTACGCCGCCGTGCTCGACAGCGCCGCCGAGAGCGCCGTGGGCACCCCCATCCTGCTCTTCAATGCCAGCCTGCCCGACCTCACGGATGAAGTCATTTCCCAGCTCAATGCCACGGCTCCAGCCGGGGCGTTGACCACGCCGCCCCCGTCCGCCACGCCGGCACCGAAATAGCCAGCTGATCGGCACGCAACCGCGGCTGGGGCCTCGAATTCGAGGTCACGCCTGCTTCCGCCGGTAATACCAGTAGACGGGCACGCCTGCGATCACCAGCACGGTGCCGAGCGCGAAGTTGACCACTGCCGGCTGACCGGCCGCGACCGCCGCGCGGTAGCTGTTCACGTCGTTCACCATCGTCAGCACCAAAAAGGCCGCCGAGAAGGCGACGAAAATCCCCGGCACCCACGGATAGCCCGGCACCCGGTAGGGGCGATGCGCGTCCGGCTCCTTGCGGCGCAGCACAAACACCCCATATGCCCCCATGCCGTAGAAAACCCAGCTCACGAAAATGAGCGTGTCGGTGAGCTGGTCGAACGTCCCGCTGAACACCAGCGCGATGCTCCACAAGCCTTGCACCACGAGCGAAGCCGCCGGCGTGTGAAAGCGCGGATGCACGCGGCCCACCAACGCTGGAAAGAGGTTGCGTCGGGCCATCGTGAAATACACCCGAGCGCTGGCCAGCACGGTGGCGTTGTTTGCCCCGAAGGTGGAGATCATCACCACCACGGCGATCCATTTTCCGCCCCCGGTTGCCACGCGCTCGGCCACGTCGGCGGCGACGAGCTTCGACTGCGCCATTACGTCGGCGGGCAGCACCCAGCAATAGGCCAGCGTCATGCCCAGGTAAATGCCGGTGACGATGAACATGCCCAGCACCGTCGCGCGCGGCACGTTGCGCTGCGGGTCGCGAACCTCGCCGGCGCAGAAGGTGGTCTTCACCCAGCCGTCATAGGCCCAGAACGCCCCTTGCAGCGCGGCGGCGATGGCGACGACGAGCTCAAGGCCGTGCTTTTGGATGGCGGGCACGGACGAGGACAGGTTCGCCGCACTGCCGCCCGCGTTCGGCGACAGGAACGCCGCGAGGAACAGCGCGGTCATGCCCGCGACCTTTGCCACGGTGAAGATGTTCTGCACCGCGCCGCCGAAGCGCACACCGAGGTAGTTCACCGTGGTCAGCACGACGATGACGCCGGCGGCGAGGCACTTCACGCCGAACTCGCGGAGCGGCGCGATGTCGCCGATGAACGGTATGTGGAAGGACCAGTGCGCCGCCGCCGCGCCGAGTTCCGGCAGCGGCCGGAGCTTGGTGAAATACTCCGCGAACACATACGCCAGCGCCGCGATGCTGCCGGTCTGGATGACCGCGAACACCGCCCAGCCAAACAGCCACGCAACGAACGGTCCATACATGCGTTCAAAGAACACATACTGCCCGCCCGTCTCGGGGATGAAGCTGGATATCTCGGCGTTGGTGAGTGCGCCGCAAAGGGTGATGAGCCCTGCCAGGACCCAGACCGCCAGCAGCAGCTCCGTTGAGCCAAGCTGGCCGGCCATGACCCCGGGTTTGCGAAAGATCCCCGACCCGATGACCCCGCCCACCACCAGCATCGTGGTGGTGAACAGCCCGAGCGACGGCATGAGCTGGGCCGGGGGGGAGTTGTCTTTGGACACGGACATGGGACTCGATGGGCTCTGAGTGCCAGTCGAAGGAACCTTGCGCAACGCAAAAGGGATTCTCGCTGGCGTTACCGGCCGTTCCCAGCCACCGTCTGCCACGCCATGACCAATCAACGTCCCTCGCTGATCGCGCTGCTCCTGCTTGCGTTTGCGTGCTGCCCGCTTGCAGCCGCTCCCCGGCCCAACGTGCTCTTCATCGCGGTGGACGACATGAGCAACAGCCTCGGGTGCTACGGTCATCCGCTCGTGAAGTCGCCGCACATCGACCGGCTCGCCCAGTCGGGTGTGCGCTTCGACCGCGCCTACTGCCAGTTCCCGCTCTGCTCGCCCAGCCGCACTTCCATCATGACGGGCCTGCGCCCGGACACAACGCAGGTGTATGACCTGCAGAAGCACTTTCGCTCGGTGATCCCGGACGTCGTGACCATCCCGCAGCTGTTCATGAAGAACGGTTACTTTGCCGCGCGGGTGGGGAAAATCTACCACTACGGCAATCCCGGCCAGATCGGCACGCCCGGCCTGGACGACGCACCTTCCTGGAACGTCGCGATCAATCCGCGTGGCCGCGACAAGGACGAGGAGGACAAACTCACCAACCATACGCCCAAGCGCGGCCTCGGCAGCGCGCTGGCCTTCATGAAGGCGGAGGGCACGGACGACGAGCAGACCGACGGCAAGGTGGCCGCCGAGGTCATCAAGCTGATGGAGGCGAACCAGGATAAACCCTTCTTCATCGCCGCCGGCTTTTACCGGCCGCACTGCCCCTACATCGCGCCGAAGAAATATTTCGACCTCTACCCGCTGGACAAAATCACCATGCCCGCCGGGCCGTTCCCGGAAGCGAAGGCAGCCCCGGCGACGTCGCTTGCTTCCGTGACCCCCTGGCCGTGGTTCGGCACCACCGAGGCGCAGTCACGTGAGGCGAAGCAGGCTTACTATGCCACCATTTCCTTCGTGGACACACAGGTGGGCCGACTGCTCGACGCGCTGGACCGCCTCAAGCTCGCGGAAAAGACCATCGTCGTCTTCTGGAGCGACCACGGCTACCACGAGGGCGAGCACGGCCTGTGGATGAAGCAAAGCCTCTGGGAAGGCTCCGCGCGCGTGCCGCTGCTCATCCGTGCGCCCGGCGCGAAGGGCAACGGCGGCGCGAGTGGACGCACCGTCGAGTTCGTGGACCTCTATCCCACGCTCGCCGACCTCGCGGGCCTCACGCCGCCCAAGAACTTGGCCGGTGCGAGCTTGAAGCCGCTGCTGGACAATCCGAGCGCCGCGTGGACGAAGCCCGCCTTCACGCAAGTCTGGCGCGGCAGTTTCCCCGGCCACAGCGTCCGCACCGAGCGTTGGCGCTACACCGAGTGGGACAACGGCAAGCAGGGCGCCCAGCTCTTCGACATGCAGGCCGACCCGCAGGAGTTGAACGATCTCGCCGCCGATCCGAAGCACGCCGCGACCGTGAAGGAGCTCAAGTCACTCATCGCCAAGAACTGGGCAAACGAATACCGCCCCGCTGGCGGCAAGGGTGGGAAGAAGGCGGAGAAGAAGTGACCGAGACATCCGCTTTGCATGAGAACTGAGCGCCTGCTGCTGATCGCATCCGTCGGATTGAACCTCGGTCTGGCGGTCGCCCTTTACCACCAGCGTGTTGCCCACCGCGCCCTGGCTGAGGCCTTCGCTGACGAAGGCACCCGGCATAAGCAACAGAAGCGGGAGCATCAGAAGTTGCTCACCAAACCCGGTCCAGCCAGCAATGCGAGTGCCGATGCTGACCAGCTGGAACTCGCCCGTCTTCGCAATGAGGTTACGCGCCTGCGCAACGAGCAGCGTGCCGCCCTCGCGGCCAATTCCGCCGCTGCCCGCCGCCCGGCTGCCCCCGCTCCCGCTTCGGCTCCCTCGGCCAACCCTCCGAAAGCCGCGAAGCTAACCAGCAACGTTTCGGCCCAGGTGACATTCGGCCACGCCCTGGCTTTGGGCGGCTGGCCCGGGCCGGAGCCGGGCCAGCGCATCCTCAGCTTCGTTACGCCCACCACGGTGGTGGACGCGCCCGGACAGGTGCTGCTGGAGACTCAGTTGGTGACCCTGCCTGACCGCCTGCTCGACCGGCTTGGCCTGCAGAATCTTCGCACCGACCAGGCTGACAGCCAGGGCGCCGCGGGGTTGGATTCAGCCCGCCTCGCTGCGTTGCTGCGGCTGGCTGAGCAGGAGTCGGGCGTGGTCATTCTCAGTTCGCCACGGGTGATAACGACCGATGGCCGAGCCGCCCAGGTTGCGGTCACCCAAGCTCAGCCGGACGGCAGCCACACCGGACCGGTCATCAACCTCACGCCCACGCTCGAGCCTAACGGCCAGGCCGTGCGGCTGGACGTGGGGGTGGAGTTGAACCTGCCGGTGCCCAAGCCTTGACGAGTGAATGGGGCCCAAGCCACGGCCGCCAAGGAGGTCGTGCCCCTGCAATGCGCGCGTCTCAACGTCCTTTCACCAGGCCAGCCATCGTGCTATCCTCTGCCCTGACTTGATTTGAAAGCTCTGCTCAACGACCCCAACCACAAGGCCGAACGCGTCTTTCTCGTGGGCGTGGAATTGAAGGCCGGCACCCCGTGGGCGACGGCGGACTCCATGGCGGAACTGACTGAGCTGGCCCGCACCGCCGGATCGAACATCGTGGGCGAGGGCATCCAGAAGCTGGAGTCCGTCAACCCCGCCACCTTCATCGGCACCGGCAAGGCCGAGGAATTTGCCAAGACCTGCCGTGAACTCGGCGTGGACACCGTCATCTTCGACGATGAGCTTTCCCCCGCGCAGACGCGCAATCTGGAGAAGATCTTCCCCGGCACCGTGCTCGATCGCACCGGGCTCATCCTCGATATCTTTGCCCAGCGCGCCCGCACCCGGGAAGGCAAGCTGCAGGTGGAACTGGCCCAGCTCCAATACCTGCTGCCCCGGCTCACGCGTTACTGGACCCACCTTTCCCGCCAGCGCGGCGGCCTCGGAGCCATCGGCGGCGAGGGCGAATCCCAGCTTGAAGCCGACCGGCGCAAGATTCAGGAACGCATCGACAAGCTGGACGAAGAGCTCGAAATCGTCCGCCGGCAGCGGGCCACGCAGCGCGCGGGGCGGCAGCGCAACCAATGGCCGCTCGCGTCCATCGTCGGCTACACCAATGCCGGCAAATCCACCCTCTTCAACAAGCTCACCGGCGCGGCGGTGCTCGCGGAGGACAAGCTCTTCGCCACGCTGGACCCTACGACGCGCCGGCTGCGCCTGCCCACCAACCAGAACGTGCTGCTCTCGGACACCGTCGGCTTCATCCGCAAGCTGCCGCACCGGCTCGTGGAAGCCTTCAAGGCCACGCTCGAAGAAGTGGTTGAAGCGGATCTCCTGCTGCATGTCGTGGACTGCACGCACCCGCAGGCCGAGGATCACATCCGTGCCGTCAACGAGGTCCTGGCGGAGATCCATGCCGCCGAAAAGCCCACGATGCTGGTGCTCAACAAGATCGACCAGGCCCCGCCGGACTTGGTCGCCCGCTGGCAGCTGAACCATCCGCGCGCCGTCGCCGTGTCCGCGCGCACCGGGGCCGGACTCGACGGGCTGATGGCCGAGTTGGGCACCGCGCTGCGGCCGGTGCGGGAGTTCCTCGAGCTCGCCATTCCCCACGACCGGGCGGCGGTGGTCGCGAAGCTGCACGAGGTCGCGCAGATCGTGGAGCGTGACTACAGCGGCGAGGCCGCGTGCTTCAAGGCCCGCATCCCGCCGCACCTGCACGCGGAATTTGCGGAGTTTGTGGTTAAGGAATTGTGAGCGGTCCCCGCATCAAGGACATTCCCGCCGCCGAGCGCCCGCGCGAACGGCT
>CAZQEW010000004.1:53381-64801 GCA_964591495.1 uncultured Klebsiella sp. | reverse complement strand
TGAGCGGTCCCCGCATCAAGGACATTCCCGCCGCCGAGCGCCCGCGCGAACGGCTCGTGGCCAACGGCGCGGACGCGCTGGGCAACTCCGACCTCATCGCGATTCTGCTGCGCACCGGATTGCAGGGAAAATCCGCGCTCGTCATCGGACAGGAGCTGCTCGCGAAGTTCCAGACGCTGGACCGTTTGTCGCAGGCCTCGGTGAAGGAGCTGTGCACCGTGAAGGGCATCGGGCGGGACAAGGCGGTGACGCTCAAGGCCGCGTTCACCCTCGCGCGCCGCATGGCGGCGGAGATTCGCACCGAGGCCCCGCTCCTGGCTTCGCCCGAAGCCATCGCCGGCCTGCTCCGCGAGGAGGCGCGGGGCTACGACGTGGAGCATTTCATCGTCCTGCTGCTCAACACCCGCCGGCGGCTCATCCGCATCGAGCACATTTCGCAGGGCACGTTGGACTCGATCCACGTCCACGCGCGTGAGGTTTTCAAGCACGCCATCGCGGCGAACGCCGCTGCCATCGTGCTCGTCCACAACCACCCCAGCGGCGACCCAACGCCCAGCGAGGCCGACATCAAGGTCACGCGTGACCTCATCCGCGCCGGGCAGTTGCTCAAGATCGAGGTGCTCGACCACGTCATCCTCGGCCGTCGCACGACGGAGCGGGAGCGGGATTATGCATCGTTGCGGGAGCTGGGGTATTTCTACTCGTGAGCCCCAACCAGTTCTTAGTAACCGGTTTTCAGTATTCAGTCGCGGAGCGCGTGCCGGTTGGCTACTGATTACTGAACACTGATCACTGCATGCTTCAGATGCTCCATCCCACCGCCATCATCGCTCCGACCGCCCAACTCGCGCCCGACGTGCAGGTCGGCCCCTACGCCGTGATTGAGGGGCACGTGACGCTCGGTTCGGGCTGCATCGTTGGGCCCCACGTTCAACTGACCGGGCACACGACCATCGGCGCACGGAACCGCTTCCATGCGGGCTGCGTCATTGGCGACGCACCGCAGGACTTGAAATACAAGGACGAGCCGACCCGCCTGGCCATCGGTGACGACAACGTCTTCCGTGAACACGTCACCGTGCACCGCTCCAACAAGCTCGCGGAAGACACGGTCATCGGCTCGCACAACTTCCTGATGGCCAATTCGCACGTGGGCCACAACGCGCACCTTGGCAACCACGTCATCCTTGCCAACGGCGCGCTGCTCGCGGGTCACGTCGAGGTCGGTGACCGCGCGTTCATCTCAGGCAACTGCCTCGTGCATCAGTTCACGCGCATCGGGACAATGGCCTTGATGCAGGGCGGCTCGGGCATCAGCCAGGACCTGCCGCCGTTCTGCATTGCGACGGGCGACAACGGCATTTGCGGCCTGAACACCATCGGCCTGCGCCGGAACGGTTTCACCGCTGAGCAGCGGCTGGAACTGCGTCACCTCTACCACCTGCTGTTTCTCGGCGACAGGCCATGGCGGGACGCGCTGGCGGAGGCCCAGGCCACCGCACGGGGCGACGCGGCAAAGCAGCTCGTCGCCTTCATCGCTGCCAGCAAGCGCGGCGTTTGCCGGCACGTCGGCGGTCGCAACGCGGAGGAGTAGACCTTAGGGTCACTTCACTGCGGTCCGTTCACGCGGAATGTGGCCATCACCGGGCGGTGATCCGACGCTTCGCGCCACCATGGCAGCGCCAGCACACAGGTCTGCTCGGGCACGACGCGGTCGGCGAGCGGTCGGCTGGCCAGCAGGTAATCAAAGCGGGAGTAGGTGTCCTCCCGGTTGTAGTGGTAAGTCCAGGTGACGTTGGGTGCGGTGCGTCGCAGTGGGGCGTCGGGCGTGGGACGCATGGCTTCCTCAGGCCGCAAGTCCACCAGTGCGGTGCGTCCGCGCCCGATGAGCGACCGGATCGGTTTGGCATCCCGCGAGTCGTTGAAGTCGCCGGCTACCAGGAGCAGCGTGTTGGGGCTGGCCTTGAGCCGGGCGTCAATCTTTTCGCGCAGCAGCGTAGCCTCCGCGGCGCGGAGTTCCACCTCGTCGGCCCCGGGCACGGGGCGCTTGGACTTCAGGTGCGCGACGAGCAGCGTGAACTGGAACTGCGGCGCGACCTGAATGTCCACCTCCGCAAAACCCCGGCTCACGCGGAACCGGCGGCCCTGCAGGAGAAAGTTGTCCTCCGTGTGCGGCCGGCGCGCGCTGAACGGGAAGCGGCTCAGGACGGCCACATGGATGTTCGTGTCCTGGCCGCGCACGTGCTCCCAGTGAGGGTAGTCCAGCCCCGCCGCACGCAGGCCGGCGCTGAGTTCGAGCAGCGCGTTGGTGCTGCCGACTTCCTGCAAGGCCAGCACGTCCGCGCGCACGGCGAGCAGGGTTTCGCGGACCTTGGCCTTGCCCTCGGCGGTCTTGGCCGTGCGGCCGGGCACCGGGCCATCGAGGTAGTTCTCCAGGTTGTAGGTCGCCACGCTGAACCGCTCCGTCGCCGGGCTGCCGGCGGGCAGCAGCACGCCGAGCACCAGCAGGATCAGCAGCGGCGTCGGGCGGGAGAACATGATCGCACGTTAGCGGGAAGTCGCCGGCTCAACAAGCCTCCCCCAGCGGCAGGCGGGCCAACGTGGTGTATTGGGCTGCGCCGGGACCAAGAACGCTGCGGATGAGTTCGAGTTGGTCCACGCGCCATTCCCCGAAGGCGGCGGAGCGGTGCTGGGTGAGCAACTGTTCCAATTTGCCACGAGGGAAGAAATGAGGGGCGGCTTTGCCGATCGTGATGTGCGGGGTAAACAGCCGCTTCTCGACATGGTCACCAAACGCGCGGCTCTCCGCCGTCAGCTCTGATACGAGGCGGTGGAGCGCCGGCGTGTTTCCATGCAAGCCGACCCACAGCACGCGATGATCGAAGTGGCCAAGCCCTTCTGCACGCAGCCTGAATGGCTCACTGCGGCGGCACGCGGTGGCAAGTCTGGCTTGCAAGGCGTGAACGTCGTCGGCCGGGACATCCCCAAAGAATCGCACCGTGAGATGAAGGAATTGCGGGCGCGCGGCCTGGAAGCGATACGGCGCTTCCAAGCCAGAGAAGAACTTCGCGATGGCGGCTTTCACCTCGTCCGCGACCGGGACGGCGACGAACAGGCGCCACCGTTCCGCACTCACGCCGGTTCCTGCTGGCTGATGCAGTGGAAGCTGCCGAGGCCCCAGATGAGTTCCGTCGAGTCAATGCCCACGACGCGATGCTGCGGAAACTCGCGCTGCAAGATTTCCAGTGCGCGGCGGTCATTCGCGTGACGGTAGGTGGGCACGCAGACCAGACCGTTGGCGATGTAGAAGTTCGCGTAGCTCGCAGGCAGGCGTTGGCCGTCGTATTCCACCACGCCGGGCATGGGCAGTTCGACGACGCGCAGGGGCTGGCCGTCCTGGTCCTTCATCGTGCGGAGGCGATGAAGGTTGTCCTGAAGCAGCTTGAAATTCTCGTCCGCCGGATCTTCCTCGACCACGGTCACCACGGTCGTCGGGCTGACGAAGCGCGTGAGGTCGTCAATGTGCCCGTCCGTGTCGTCGCCCACGATGCCGTCGCCGAGCCAGAGGATGTGCGTGACACCTAGGAAGTCCTTCATGTGCTGCTCGATTTGCGCCTTGGTGAGCTGCGGGTTGCGGTTCGGATTCAGCAGGCACGCCTCGGTGGTGAGCACCGTGCCGCAGCCGTTGACTTCGAGTGAGCCGCCTTCCATCACGATGCCGGGCGAGAAGAGCGGGAGGCCGCGCAGCTTGGCCACGTGCTGCGGGATGGCGTCGTCCAGGTCGTAGGGCGGATACTTGTTGCCCCAGGCGTTGTAGCCCCAGTCCACGATGGCGCGCTCGTGTTTGCCGCCGTGCTCGCGCGTGAGGAAGATCGGCCCGTGGTCGCGGCACCAGGGTTCGTAGGCGGGGAAGTGATGGAAACGAACGCGGTCGAGCGGCACCTTGCGCTCGGTGAGCAGGCCGCGCACCCAGGTCTCCTTCTCGGCGTTCCAGACGTTGATGTTCACATCCTCGACGGTGACGAGGTGGCGGATGAACTCCGCGTAAACATCCGGCACGGTGTCGTATTTGTCCGGAAAGCTGATACCCTCGGGACGCGGCCAGGTGAGCCACGTGGAAACATGCGGGGCCCATTCGGCAGGCATGCCGTAGCCGAGTTGCGCGGGCGTGGAGGCGGTTGCGTGAGCCATCGTGCGGCGAGCGTAGCGAGACGATGCGGCCGAGGGCAACCCCCGCCAAGGGGGTGCTTGCATTTTACCCCCCGCTCCGAAAAGCTCCGCGCGATTTCTATGCGCCGCAATTGGGCCGTTTTCCTCCTCATTTCTTTGCTCGCCGGGGTGTTGGCGGGCTGCGCCTCCTCCGAGGTCCGGGTGGGCGGCGGGCGCATCGCGGTGGGCGGGCTGGGGCGCGTTTTCCTCGCGCCCGTTCACAATGCCACGCCCGACGAGACTGCCGGTCGGGCGGTCACTGAACTGGCAGCCACAACCCTCCTTGCCTACGGGGTGCCGCTCGCGCAGACGGAAGATTCCCTGCACCGCAGCCGGGCGTTGGCCGAGGAGGGCAAGGCCGCGCAAATCATCGAGCTGGCCCGCTCACTGCAATGCACCCATGTCCTGTTCGGCACCGTCACCGAGTATCGCTACAAGAGCGACCTCGACGGCTCCCCGATTGTGAGCGTCACGATGCGGCTGGCGGATGCGGCGGATGGCTCGACCGTCTGGCAGGCCACGAGCACGAAGATGACGCAGTATTTCGGCAGCCTGAGCCGGACGGCCCAGGCGGCCGTTGAGAGTCTGGTGCAGCAGCTGGCCGGGACAACCCAACGCGCAAGCCGCCCCCGCCGCCCCGTTGCGGCTTACCGCTACGTTGAGCCGGGACCTGACCCCGCCGTAAGCAACGTCGCCCCGCGCCCCGTTCCAGCGCGCGTCAACCGGGGCAAATACGAGCCGGAGGTGGAGCAAATCAGGCGGCGGGGGGATCAATGATTCGTGCCGGTCCGAACTCGCGCTGATGGATTTCCTCAACAAACTCGCACCAAAGCACGGCTGGCTCGACCTGGGAATTCTCGCCGGCCTCCTGCTGTTGTTGAACGGATTTCTCGCCCCGCGGGACATCGGTTGGACGCACCTGCAGCCGACTCCCTGGCTGCTCCTGCCCGTCCTCATGGGCTGTCGCTATGGGTTTGCTTCCGGCATGGCGGGTGCGGCCGTCGCCATGGTCGTGGTGGGCATCGGATTCTTCCAGCAGACGGAGCACTACGCCATCAAGACCCCGGAGCAGGCCAAGGCCGCGCTGGAAAAGCGGATGAATCAGGTGGCCATTGTCGTGCTGGACGGCCGGCCAGCGGCGAACCGGCCGGAGTTGCAAACCCGCCAGCTCGACGTGCTCATCAGCGTGCTGCTGCGGCATCATGGCTACCTCTTTGCCGCCATGTTCGCCGCCGGCGGCATCTGCGGCCAGATTCAGCGGGGCTTTAAGGCTAGGGAAATCCTGGTCTCGACGCAGGCTGACCGCGCCGCGGACCGGCTCAAGAAGCTCGACACGGATCTCTTCCTCCTCCGCGAGGCGAAGGCCGAGCTGGAGCGCCTGCTCGCCACGCGCGATGCCGAGTTGTCCACGCTCGACGCCGAGATCCGGCGGCTCTTCGACAGCGAGGGCGACGAACTGTGGCAGGACATTCTGCTGCTGCTCAACCGGCAGGCCCGCGTGAGCGACGCCGCGATCTACAAGCTTTCATCCGATGGCAAGACCCTCCTGCGCAAGGGCCTGCTCGGCAGCGCCCGTTCCCTCGGCGAGCAGTTGACGGTGAAGGACATCGAAATGGCCGGCCTCGCACTGAAGAGCAAGTCCACGGTGACCATTCCGGAGTTCTGGCAACGCGCCGTGGGCGAGCAGCGCGACTACCTGATGGTGGTGCCCTTGCTGGATTCACGTGATCAGCCCCTGGCCCTGCTGGTGGTCACGGGCATGCCCTTCATCTCACTCACGAAGAAGTCGGTCTATCTCATCGCCCTCATCTGCCGCTGGGCGGCGCGCGTGGCGGAGGTCGAGGCGCAGGCGGACACGACCAGCCGGGCGGTGGTCGGGTTGGAGGGGCAGCGCGTGTTCACCGAGCAGTTCTTCCGGCAGAACGTGCAGCTGGCCTTCGACTCGTGGCAGAAGCACAGTCTGCCCTCCGCGGTAGTCTTGTTCGCCGCCGCCCGCCAGCCCAAGGCAAGGCAGGCCCAGCTTGAGACGCTCATCATGGCGAACATTCGCGGCGGCGATTTCCCGGCGACCATTGGCCTGCCCATTCCGCACCTGGCCGTCCTGCTGCCGCTGTGCGGCGAGCGTGGCGTGGGCATTTTTGCCGACCGCATCCTCGCCGCCTGCCGCAGGGATCCGGAACTTGGCCCGCACGTCCAGGCACACGTTGTCAACCTCGACGGCGTGACGAGCCTGGACCAGCTCTGGGCTGACCTGACGCGCCATGTTTCGTAAACGGAAACGCTCCGAGTCCCCCGCCGCTCCGCGCGCTGAAGTGGGGCAGGTGTCGTCAGAATCTGGTTTGATCCGGATGTTGAACTACGCCGCCATTCCCGGAGCGGTGATCGGCGTGGTGCTTGAGATCCGCTCCGCCACGGTCCTGCTCGCCCCCGAACCCTCCGTGCTTGAGGTGCTCGGCTGGCATTTCATCGGGCTGGTGTTCGCCATGCCGGCGTTCAGGGCGCTGTTCCCGGCGGAGTATCGCCACCTGAAGTGGACTTTTTCCGCGCTGGTGCTGGGCTTTGCGCTCCCGCTGCCAGTCTTCGGGCCGCTGTTTCTCCTCGGCTATCGCCTGTTGCTCACGATTGAGCCCGCGCGGAATGTCGAAAGCAAATACATGCTCGGCGCCACGCAGTATCTCACGCTGCCCGCGCACGAGCCGCTGGAGCATCAGGAGCCCCGGTCAGTGGCCGATATCCTTAACGGCAAGGACGATGTGGCCCGGCGTGCCGCCATCCTCGCCCTGCGCGTGGTCGAGCCCAAGAAGGCGCTTCCGCTCCTGCAGAAGGCGATTCAGGACAGCGACGAGCAGGTGCGCCTTCTTGCGCAGACGCAGTTCAATCAGATCATCGCCGGCCTGGAAGGCCGCGTGAAGACACTGGAGGCCGACCTTGCCAAGCCGCCCCGTCACTTGAACAAGCTGCTCCTGCTTGCCGAGCAGTATCACGAGCTGGTCTATCTCGGCCTCGCGACGGACGAGACGCAGACCATTTACCTCGGACGGGCGATGGAGCTGCTGGAAGAAGCGGGCAAACAATCGCCCGACAACACGGCGGTGCGCTTCCTGATGGCGAAGTGCGCGCTTCGCTCCGGTCGTCTTGATCAGGCCCGGGCCAGCATCGAGTTTCTGAGGCGGAAGGGCTGGCAGGCGGAAGTCCTCACGCCGTGGGAGGCGGAAATCGCCTATCTTGAGCGCGATTGGCCGCGGCTAGCGCAGATGTTGCGTCAGCTTGATACGGAGGGCAACACCCCCGGCGTGCTGCGAGGCTCGCTGGAGTTTTGGCTGCGACCAGGCATGGCCAGTTGATGAAAGCAGCCTCCCAACCCGAGCCGGTCGCCGATGTGACGCTGTTTCTCGAAGGCACGTATCCCTACGTGCTTGGCGGCGTGTCGTCGTGGGTGCAGCAGATCATCACCGGTATGCCGGAGCTGAAGTTCTCGCTGCTCTACATTGGCGCCAAGCAGGATCCCAAGGCCAAGCAGCACTACAAGCTGCCTGACAATGTCATTTCGCTGAAGGAAGTTTACCTCCACACCGAGCTCTCCCGGCGCGAGCAGCGCCGCCGCCGCATTCCCGCCGAGCTGCGCATCGCGCTCTACGACCTGCTGGCAAAGTTCTATCTCGCCCGCACTGACACCGAGCGGATGGCGTGCTTCTGGGCCGCGCTCGATGGCCTGCAGGAGGTCGAGAAACGCTTCCGGTTCGGCAACCTCCTGCGCGACCGCGAGGCCTGGGAAATCCTCGTCGAGGGCTACGAGGAGTTCTGCCCCGACGAATCGTTCATTGATTTCTTCTGGACCGCGCGGTTCCTGCATCTGCCGCTCTGGAACCTCTGGAAGGCCCGGGATCTCGTGCCGCCTGCGCGGGTGTATCACAGCGTTTCGGCGGGCTACGCGGGCTTCCTCGGTGCGGTCACGGCGCGGCGCCGGCATGCGCCGTTCTTCCTGACCGAGCACGGCATCTACACCAAGGAACGCATCGCCGAGATCAGCCAGGCCGACTGGATTTACGAGCCGGACCGGTTCCAGATCAATTACAGCGAGGGGCTCGGCAAGCTGAAGCAGATGTGGATCAACCTGTTCATGTTCCTCGGCAAGGTCGCCTACGACCAGGCCACGAACATCATCACGCTCTACTCGGGCAACGCGGCCACGGAGATCGAGTTCGGCGCGGATGAGCGGAAGATTTCCATCATCCCCAACGGAATCGAGCCCACGCGGTTTGACGCCATCTACCAGCAGCACATGGCGCGCTGGCAGGCCAGCCCGGAGAAGAAATACGTCGGCTTTATCGGGCGCGTCGTGCCGATCAAGGACGTGAAGACGCTGCTCCGTGCGGCGCGCATCGTGTGTGAACGGATGCCGGAGGTGGAGTTTCTCATCGCCGGCCCTTACGCGGAGGATCCGACCTACTTCGACGAATGCTCCAAGATCGTCAAGCTCCTGCACATCGAGGAGAAGGTGCATTTCCTCGGCATGAGCAAGATCATGGACGTGCTCCCGCGCATGGACGTGCTCGTGCTCACGAGCATCAGCGAGGGCCTCCCGCTCGTGGTGCTCGAAGGCATGGCCGCCGGCAAGTCCAACGTCTGCAGTGACGTGGGCGCATGCCGCGAACTCATGTTCGGCCGCACGCCGCCGGACAAGGCACTCGGTCGCGCCGGCCGGCTCACCAAGATCATGTCCCCGGCCGAGACCGCGCACGCGCTCATCGGGATTCTTTCCAACCCGGAAACCTGCGTGAAGATGGGCGTTGCCGGCCGCAAGCGCGCCGAGCAGTTCTACAGCATGACCGCGATGCTGGGCGCGTATCGCGACCTGTATCACCAGCTGGCGGGCAAGCCGCTTCCTGCCCCGGCCAGCAGCCCGGCCCCAGTCGCGCCGGCTGCCGTGGCTCCACCGGTTGCTCCCGTCGCGCGGCGACCCAAGGGCCTGCCGTGAGGTTCCCGCCTCACTGCTTCATCACGAAGAGCATGACCAGATCAATGATGAAGAGCAGCACGATGGTCGCTTCGAGGATCAGCATCATCCGGTTGTTCTGATCGGTCTTGAGCAGCTGGTAGAGGTCGTCGAGCGTCTTGAGCTTCTCGTCAATCGTCCGGTGCCATTCCGCCAGGTGGAACCGGGCCGAGAGCGCCTGGTAGATGCGCGAGAGGTGCCAGTCGCCGAAGAACTTCGAGATGTTGGACAGCTCGTCGCTCAGACGCGCCATGTCCACGCGGATTTCCTTAAGGTCCTGCATGACGACCTTGGGCGGGCGTTGCGCGGGCGGCCGCGCCAGGTCGCGATACGAGCGTTCGAGCGCGTCGTCCAGCAGGCGGTCGTAGGCCTCCAGCTCGGCGAGCTGCACATTGGCCAGCTCCATGATGAAGAGCGTTTCCTCGAAGTTGCGTGTGTCGTCCACGATGACCGCTGCGTCCCAGTCCACCACCGCGAGGTCGCGCCGGTAATAGCTCAGGAACCGCCCAGTGGACTCCTCGACCTCCTGATCCGAGAGCTGCTGCACGTCGTGTTCCTGCGTGAGCAGCGAGGCCACTTCGCGCCGGTGGCAGGCCAGCCAGTCCTCGGCCCGGAAATCCTCGCCCGGATTCGCGGGCGGCTGGAAACAAAAGACGGTGTAGGCTTCCTCCTCGCCCAGCGGCTCGACGGGCCGGATGTAGTAGGGGCGCAGTTCGTTGCGCACCTGCTCCGCCAGCCGTTTCACCTCGTCGTGCAGCGAGCCATTGCTGAACTGGAGATCATGAAACGGGACGAGTTCCACGAGGCTCTTCACCTCAAAGGGCACATGGACGGTGATGCTGATGGCCCCAATGGGCAGCAATTTGATGGTGCGGTGAACCCGCACGGGGCCAAGCGGGCCGATGCGCTCCTGCGGTGGGAGCCGCACCATTTGCGGGCGATAGAAGGAAAGCTGGCGGGGGCTGCGTTTGCTGGCGTCCACGCTGAACTGCGCCACCGGCTGGCCGAGCAGCTCCTTCACCGGCTGCCGCACCATGTCGTAAGCCACGTCGAAGGCGTAAATGAAGACGACCTCGCCCGTGTAACGCTCGGATTGCATGACGCACTCTAGTGCAGGCGCCGCACACGGGCAACAGCCTCAACACGGCGCCGGCGCCTACAATCCGCCGAAGCGGCGGTGCCGGCGCGTATACTCCTCCAGTGCCTCGTGGAGCTGCGGCTTGCGGAAATCCGGCCAGAGCGTGGGGGTGACGACGAACTCCGCGTAGGAGATCTGCCAGAGGAGAAAGTTGCTCACGCGCAGCTCGCCGCTGGTGCGGATCAGCAGGTCGGGATCAGGGTAGGCGTGAGTGTAAAGGTTCTGCGCGATGACCTGGTCGTTGATTTCTGCCGGGTCGAGCTTGCCGGCCTTCACCTGCTGCGCGATGGCTCGCGTCGCCTCGATGAGTTCCGTGCGCCCGCCGTAGCTGAGAGCGAGGATGAGCGTGAGGCCGGTGTTCTTCGCCAGTGCGGCCTTCGTTTTGGCGAGCTGCTCCTGCACAAACTCCGGCAGGCGGTAAATCTGTCCGATGGCTTCGAGCCGGACGTTGTTCCGGTTCAGCTCGCCGATCTCGTTCTTCAGGAAGCGCGCAAGGTATTTCATCAGCGTGTCGACCTCGTCCTTGGGGCGGTTCCAGTTCTCGACGGAAAAGGCGTAGAGGGTGAGATACTTCACGCCCAGCTCGCCGCACGCGCGCACGGTGGCGCGCACGGACTCGACGCCATTACGGTGGCCCTCGACGCGCGGCAGACCGCGTTGTTTGGCCCAGCGGCCGTTGCCATCCATGATGATGGCAATGTGCGTCGGTATGTTCGCCTTGGCGGCGGGGCTGAGTTGCGGCGCATGGCTGCTCATGTCGAGGGCAGGAGGCTATTTCCGTTCCCGCTCGTTGGCCAACTGGATTTCCAGGGCGCGCAGCCGCAGTTGAGCCCCGCGCGCGGCCGCCAGCTGCTCGGGAGTCGAGGTTGGGCAGGCGAGGATGCGGTCCACCGCTTCAAGTGCCTGCTTGGGCTGCCTTAGCTCCTGATAAATCGCCGCGAGCAGCCACAGGCCCTCAAAGTTGCCCGGCTCCTTCGCGAGCTCGAACTTCACATGCTCGATGGCCAGTTCGTAATCCCCGTCCTCCACGCGCGACCGGGCGCCGCGATAGTCCGGCACGAAACCGCCCCCGCCCTG
>CAZQEW010000004.1:43170-53281 GCA_964591495.1 uncultured Klebsiella sp. | reverse complement strand
GCCGCGAGCTGGCCTGCTTGGCGTGGGCCAAATGGCGACGGGATCTCCACCGAGAAGAACCTCCCCGTGAAGTGGAGCAAGGCTGAGAACGTTCGCTGGCGCGTGCCCCTGCCCGAGGCCGGCAACTCCACGCCCGTCGTCTGGGGCGACAAGATTTTCGTCACCCAGGCGGTGGGTGACCGCCGCACGCTCATGTGCTTCAACCGCGCCGACGGCCAGCAGCTCTGGCAGGTCGGCGTCACCACGCGCGAGAAGGAGCCAACGCACAGCACCAACCCCTATTGCGCAGCGTCGCCGGTCACCGATGGCGAACGCGTCATCGTGTCCTTCGCGAGCGACGGGCTGTATTGCTATGACTTCAGCGGCAAAGAGCTATGGAAGCGCACAGACTTGGGCCGGCAGATTCACATCTGGGGCAACGCCGCGTCGCCGGTCATTTACCAAAACCTCTGCTTCCTCAACTTCGGCCCCGGCGAAACCACCTACCTGCTCGCCGTGGAGAAGACGACCGGCAAAACCGTCTGGAAGAACGAGGAGCCCGGCGGCGATGCCGGCTCGCCGCCGCCCGCGCCCAAGGATGCTGCTGCCGACCCGAAAAATGCACCGCGCGCCAAGTGGGTTGGTTCCTGGACTACGCCCGTGATCGTCCGTGAAGGAGATCGCGACTCGCTGCTGATGTCCTGGCCGGGCCGCGTCTGCTCGCTTGATCCCGCGACCGGCAGGCAACGCTGGACCTGCGCCGGGTTGAACCCGTTGGTTTACACCTCTCCGCTGCACGCCAATGGCATCGTCGTCAGCATGGGCGGCTACAACGGCATGGCGCTGGCCGTGCGCGCCGGCGGTGCGGGCGATGTCACCTCGTCGCACCGCCTCTGGCACCATCCGCGCTCGCCGCAGCGCATCGGCTCCGGCGTGATTCACGAGGGCCACATCTACATTCACAACGACCCCGGCACCGCCATGTGTCTTAACCTCGAGACCGGTAAGGAGGTCTGGAACGAGCGGCTCAAGGGTGAGTCCGCCACCGGCGCAAACTGGAGCAGCGTGCTGCTGGCCGATGGCAAGTGCTACACCATCACGCAGGGCGGCGACTGTTTCGTCTTCAAGGCCAGCCCCACGTTCGAGCTGCTCGCAACGAACCCGCTTGGTGAACGTTCCAACAGCTCCATCGTCACGGCCGACGGCGCGCTGTTCATCCGCACGCACAAGGCGCTTTGGTGCATCGGTGGAAAGTGAAACAGGCGCGGTTTCGCGCCGGATTTCATTGCGGACAGCCACGCGGGCCGTCAGACGGCCCTGAGCGCTCGGAGTTGATGGCAGATTCAGCTGCCAAGAACGCGGCTGCGGTTCATTCCTCCGCGAAGAGGTATTCCAAGTCGGTCTGCGAGAGGCTGCGGGCGAAGCCTTCCTCGCCGAGCACATCCTGGATGGTCTGGGCCTTGCGCTGCTGCAGGTCCCAAATCTTTTCCTCGACGGTGCCGGGCGCGATGAGGCGGTAGGCGTTGACCGTGCGGGTCTGGCCGATGCGGTGGCTGCGGTCGATGGCCTGCGCCTCGACGGCCGGGTTCCACCATGGGTCGTAGAGCACCACGTAGCTGGCATTGGTGAGGTTCAAGCCCGTGCCCGCGGCGCGGAGCGACAGCAGGAAGACGCCGGCGTGGTCGTCGGCCTGGAACGCATTGACGACTTCCTGGCGCTGCTTGGTCTCACCGGTGAGCAGGTGCGTGGGAATGCTGCGCTTGGCGCACTCGGTCTCCAGAATCTTCAGCATCTGCACGAACTGCGAGAAGACGAGGACCTTCTGGCCTTCGGCGACGAGCGTGTCGAGCAGCTCGAAGAGCGTCTCGGTCTTGCCGCTGGGCACGTCGCTGCCGACGAGCTGCGGGTGGCAGCAAATCTGCCGCAGCCGGGTGAGCGCGGCGAGCACGTGCATCTTGCTCTTGGCGAGGCCCTTCTCCTTGACGGCCTGCATGACCTGCTCGCGGGAGCGGCGCAGCTCGGCGAGGTAGAGCTTGCGGTGTTCCTCGCCGAGTTCGCAGTCGCGGCGTTGCTCAATGCGGTCGGGCAGATCCTTGGCGACCTGTTTCTTGAGGCGGCGCAGCAGCAGCGGGCGGAGTTTCGCGGAGAGACGGCGGCGCGCGATGCGCTGCACGGAAACGGCCTCCTCGGATTCCGCGCCGGGCTTCGGGTCGTAGGTCTCGTGGAAGTGCTCCTGGGTGCCGAGGTAGCCGGGCTGGATGAAGTCCGTGATGCTCCAGAGGTCGAGCAGGCGGTTCTCCAGCGGCGTGCCGGTGAGGGCGAGGCGGTGGCCGGCCTTGAGCTGCTTGACGCTCTGCGTGACCTGCGCGGTCGGGTTCTTGATGAACTGCGCCTCGTCGAGCACGAGCGCGCCGAAGTCGAACTTGTTGAGCTCTTCGAGGTCGCGGCGGAGGAGGGCGTAGTTGGTGACGATGATGTCGTGCTGGGGGATCTGCTTGCGCAGGGCGTGGCGGGTGGCGCCGCTCTGGAGCACGAGCACCTTCATGTGCGGGACGAACTTCTCGGCCTCGCGCCGCCAGTTGTGCAGCACCGAGGCGGGGCAGATGACCAGGGAAGGCTTGGGATCCTTCGGGTTGCGGGCCTTGAGCCACGCGAGCCAGGTCAGCGTCTGGAGCGTTTTGCCGAGGCCCATGTCGTCGGCGAGGATGCCGCCGAGGCGCATCTCAGTGAGGTGGCAGAGGAAGTCGAAGCCTTCCTTCTGATACGGGCGCAGCTCGGCGTTGAGGTGCTTGGGCAGGTCGGTCGGCGCGACGCCCTCGAAGTTTTGCAGGCGCTTGCGCAATGCCTTCGCGTGCTCGCTGTCGCCGAATTTCTCCAGGCCCTTCTCGTCGAGGTGCGCGGCCTGCTCAATGGAGACCTGCTGGGCGATGGGGCTGAGGCCGTCGAGGCCGAGGTCGGCGAGCGCCTCGTGCGCGGCCTGCACGGCCTGCGTGTCGAGTTCCACCCAGCCGGAATCAGGCAGCTTGACGAAGCGGCCCGTGGCGCTGGCCAGACGCTGGAGGTCGGCCTTCGTGAGCTTCATGCCCTCCTGCTCCCACTCGGCGGAGACGCTGAACCAGTCAATGCCGCTGCCCTTGACGACGAGCTGCGGCTTGAGCTTGCGCGGCGTGAGGAAGAGGCGCTGGAAGGCGGCGTTGCCCAGGAACTCGGCGTCGGGGGGGCGGTTCGCCCAGTTGCCGGAGAGGACGCTGAAGAAATTTTCCGCGGCATCGCCGACCCAGAGACCGGGCTCGGGCGTGAAGCAGTTGAGGCGGCGCAGCCAGTTCACGGCCGGCTCGAGGCGGAGGTCGTCGAGAATCTCCGGCTTGCCGGTCTTCTCGGTGCCGGGCTCGTCGCGTTCCCACTCGTGGCCGTTCCAGTGCCAGGCCGAGTTGTCGCGCTCGCTGCGGGCCAGCAGGCGGATGCGGATGACCTCGTCCACCAGCTCGAAGGTGAACTGGGGCACGGCGGGATGTGCGACGCAGAGCTGGTCCCAGTCCACGCCGTTGTCGAAGTGGGCGCGGCGGAGGTTGGTGAGGAAGCGGTGGCTCAGCTTGCGCACGGGCACAAACGGGGTGCGGGCCATGGCCTCAAGCAGGCCGCCGGGCGGCGCGTTGCGCAGCAGATAAAAGGTGTCGCCCACGAACGCCAGGGGCGGCTGCCCGGCGAACCAGATCGCCTCGTTCAGCGGACGCAGCTCGCCGTTGGAAAGCTTGATGCGCTGGGTGAAGGCGAGTTCCTGCGTGCCGTTTTGCAGGTGCGGCGTGAGCTCGGCCACCTGGCCGTGATACACGATGGGCTTGGTGCCGCACTCCATGAGCAGTCGCCCGTGATGGCCCCAGCGCGCGATCCACTGAAGCAGCTCCAGCCCATGCAGGGTGAAGTCCGCATCCTTGTCCTCGCGCTGGCGGTAATTTTCCACGACCCACTGCACAAACTCCCAGTCAAATGCCGGGAAAAGCTCCTGCTCATGCGCGGCGCGGGTGTTGAGATCAATCAGGTCGGCCAGCGACTTCTTCTTCTCGCCCGTGCGCGGCCGGAAGATGTGGAACTCGGCGACGAGCGCGTGCAGGGGCGAATCCTTCGCGGCGGGCTGGGGCTTGCAGATGACCCGCAGGCCGGCGCGCGGGGTGTCGAGATGCACGGGCGCGGGCGGAAACAGCCAGTGCTCCAGCTCCGTCATCAGCTTGGTTTCCTGCTCGGCCTGCTCGATCTCGGCGAAGCGCGAGTAGTTGGCAAACTGCTGCAGCTCCTGCGGCAGCGAGCGGCCCGCCCGCAGGAACAGGATGGCGAGCTCCTCCAACCGGGGCCGGCCCTTGGCCTCGACCATCCGGGGCCACCATTCGTTTGCGCCGAAGTCCTTCCGCGAAAGGTTCAGCTTCTCAAAGTAATCCTCCAGCAGCAGCCACGAGCGCTGGGCATCGTTGCAGGTGGCGAACAGATGCAGCACCCCGCTGCGCTCGGCGACCTTCTCCTTCGAGTCGGCCAGCTCACGGCGCAAGTCTGCCAGCGCCCCATAGGTCTGGTTGAGGACGGTATGGTGGGCATCGTATTTGGCCGTGTTCGCGCCGATGCGGGGCACGCGGCCGGGCTTCGCTACCTTTGGCATTTTCCAAACTCAAAAAATCAAAGTCCAAGAACCAAAATAGAGCGTCATTGGCTCACAGGGGCGCACCACTGGTCAATGCGAAAAATGGCCGTCAAGGGACAGTTAAGGCCCCGGCATCCGGGAACTTGGGGATTGTGACGGGGCGGGCCGGTGCTAAAGTCCGCCAGACATTCCAATGGCCTCCGACCCCCGCATAACCCTGCCCGATTCGCTGCGCGCGCAGTTCGGCGCGCTCGAGCGGGCGTTGTGGCGCGCCGAGACGGTCCACGCGGCCTGCGGGGCGGGGACGGCCCTCGCGGCCTCGCTCGCGCTGGTTTTCGTTTGCGACCGCATCGGGGATACGCCCGGGGCGCTGCGCACGATGTTGCTGCTGGCGGGTCTGGTGGGGGCCGGGTGGTTTGCCCTGCGTTGGTGTCGAAGCTGGGTTTTGCAACGGCGCGATCTGCGGGCGCTGGCCAACGTCGTGCAGCACGGCCACCGCCGGCTTGGCGACCGGCTGCTCGGCATCGTGGAGCTCGCCGAGGAGAAGCAGCGCCCGGCCAACATGTCCCTGGCGCTGGCCCGGGCCGCCATCCGGCAGGTCTCGGCGGATGCGGCGAAGTTTGATTTCGCAGCCGTGGTGAACAGCCGCCCCGCCCGCCTCGCGGCCTTCGCGCTCGCGGGGGTGCTGGTGCCGGTGGCCTTTGCGTTCGGCGTTGCGCCGGCGGCCGGGTGGAACGCGCTGCAACGCTGGGCCGTGCCCATCGCAAGCATCCCGCGCTACACGTTCGTCGCGCTGGAGAACGTGCCGGCCAGACTCGTCGTGCCGCACGGCGAACCGTTCGAGCTGGTGGCCAAGGTGAACTACCGCTCGTTCTGGCAGCCCGCGACGGCGAGCGGGCGCTTCGAGGTGCAGCCCAAACTTTCCGCGCCCGTGCAGAACGGCGCGGTCAAGCTCACCATCCCCGGCCAGACGCAGGATGGCACGTTGCGCGTCCGTCTCGGCGATGCCACCCACGCCATTGCCGTGAAGCCGTTGCACCGGCCCGCGCTCAAGCAGCTCTCCGCGAACATCACGCTGCCGGACTACCTCCAATACCCGCCGACCAATCAGGTCGTGCAGAACGCCTCGCTGCCCGTGCTCGAAGGCAGCCGCGTCGCACTCGCCGGCACGGCCACGCGTCCGTTGGCATCGGCGGAGGTCGCGGTGGACAAGGCCGAGCCGGTGTCGTTGCTCCTTGCGGGCGAGAAGTTCAACAGCGGCGCGCTCAAACTCGATGCCGCGTCGCAGGCCGCGTTTGACTGGCGGGATGAGTTTGGCCTGAAGCCCGTCGCACCGTGGCTCTTGGCGGTTCGCCCGGTGAAGGACGCCGCGCCGCGCGTGGACTTGGGCGATTTGCCATTGGAAGTTTCCATCCTCGAAACCGACGTGCTGCCGCTGAAGTTTTCCGCCGCCGATGACTTCGGGGTGCGCGAGGGCTTTGTAAACACGGAGATTGTCGCGTCGCTCGACCCGACGAACACGCCGGCCATCGGGCAGTTCAAGAAGGTGGCCGCCGGCGCGCAGGAGCGGCGCTTTACGAACACCTTCCTATTCAGCCCCACCGTGCTCCGCATCCCGGCGGACTCGGTCGTGGAGGTGAAGGCCCGCGCCACGGATTTCCTGCCCGGCCGCGAGCCCGCCGAGTCGGCCACGCACCGCATCAACGTCGTCGGCCTGGCCAAGCATGCCGAGGCCGTGCGGCAGCAGCTCGACGCGTTGTTTGCGCAGGTCGAGGAAGTCACGCGCAAGGAAGAGGCCATCGCCAACGCAACGCGCGAGTTGATGGGCTTGCCCGAGGACAAGTTGAAGACCGAGGAAGCCGGCAAGAAGGCCGGTGAGCAGGCCGACGAACAGGCGCGTAACGCCGCGCAGCTCGACCGGCTCGCGCAGCAGGGGCAGGACGTCATCCGTGAGGCCCTCCGCAATCCCACCCTCACGCAGCAGACGCTCCGCGAGTGGACGCAGAACCTGGCGCAGATGAAGTCGCTGGCGCAGGGTGAGATGAAGGACGCCCAGCAGTCGCTCCAAAAGGCGCAGGAGAGCAGCACCCCGCAGGAACGCGCCGAGGAGGCGACGAAAGCCCGCGCCGCCGAGGAGAAGGCTTTGGAGAAACTCCAGGCGCTCCAGAAGAAGATGAACGACGGCCTCGACAACTTGCAGGCGCTCACCTTGTCGCAGCGGCTCAAGAAGCTTTCCGAATCCGAAGCGAGCGTGAGCAGCCAGCTCAGCAAAGTCGTGGGCGAGACCATCGGCCTGTTGCCGCGCGAACTGCCCGAGCGCTTCAAGAAAATCAACACCTCGCTCGCCGGCGACCAGGCCGGCGTCAAGGCCGAGGCGGAGAAGGTCGTCGCCGAGATGAGCCGTTTCTTCGACCGCACCCAGCGCGAGAACTACGGCGAAGTGGCCAAGGAGATGAAGCAGTTCAACACCCCCGCCGAGCTGGAACGCGTGCGCGGGCTGATTGACGCCAACATTTCAATGGATGCGATGAACAATCTCGCGACGTGGTCGAAGCGCTTCGCCGACTGGTCCAAGAAACTGGAGCCGCCCGAGGAGGAGAGCGAAGGCGGCGGCGACGGGCAGGGCCAGCCGAAGGAAGACAAGTGGCTCAAGATGCTCATGGCCGCCATCCGGCTGCGCGCAGGCGAGGCGCGGGTGCTCCAGCAGACGACCCTGCTCGACGAGGAAAAGGCGCGCCACCCGCGCTTCGCCGAGGCCGCCGAACGCGTGGGCCAGCAGCAGCGCGAACTGCGCGGCGATCTCACCAAGCTCCAAATGAACAACGAGTTGGAGCCGGCGCGCGATTACCTCCTGGATACGCAGGACGCAATGCGCGATGCGGAGTCGGCGCTCTTCGACAAGCTCACCGGCGAGCCGGCGCAGAAGCCGGAGAACACCGCGCTCGCGCAGTTGAGCGACCTCATCAACTTCATCAACGAACAGGCCAAGCGGCAGAAGAACAAGAGCCAGCAGCAGCAACAACAGCAGCAGGCCGAGGCCGAGATGATGATGCAGATGGCCCAGCAGGAACAGCAGGTTGGCATGAAGCCCGGCCAGCAGCCTTCCACCGGCCCGAATCAGAACGGCGGCACCACCGACAAGGCCAGCTCCGGGACCGCCGGCGACGCGAAGGGCGCGGAAGCCGCCGCCCGCCGCACCGGCAAGGGCAGCGGCACGACGCGGCAGGTGCCAGCGGAGTTCCGCGATGCGCTGGAGAATTACTTCAAGGCGGTGGAGGCGAAGCCGTGAAAAGCTCCAAAACCAAAATTCCAAGCTGCAAGCTCCAACCGGCAAAGTTGCGGTGTGACTTGGGGCAGGCTGGCGCAGTTCAATCCGTCCTCCCTCACCCCGGCCCGCTCCCGCAGGGAGAGGGAGAACGTCCGTCCGCCGCGGGGTTGGGTGGAGCGCTCACGACCTCTGGACGTAATCGTGGCTGTTCCCTCTCCCAGCGGGAGAAGGTTAGGGTGAGGGAGAACGGACTTTGCGACTTCAAGCCCGGCTCTTCATCTGGCAGGCGCGCTCGTTGGTTTGGAGCTTGGTGCTTGGTGTTTCTTTGGAGCTTGGGATTTGGGATTTGGGATTTCGCCCCCTGCGCTTCTGCCCAGCAGCTCTTCATCGAGAAGTCCGATGCCAGCCCGGCGATGATCGACGCGATGTATGTGAAGGGCTTGCAGCACTTGGTGAAATCCCAAACCGCGGAGGGCATTTGGGCGGATGTATATGGCCGGCAGCCAGGAGTCGTCGGCCTCTGCATCGTGGCGATGCTTGCGCACGGCGATGACCCAAACGTCGGGCCTTACTCCGGGGCCATCAAGCGCGCGCTCAACGCGTTGCTCGCGCAGCAGAACAAGGAGACCGGCTACCTCGGCAACTCGATGTATAACCACGGCTTCGGCACGCTCGCGCTCGCGGAGGCCTACGGCGCGGTGGACGACGCCCGCCTCGGCCCCGCCCTCCAGCGCGCCATCAACCTCATCATTGCCTCGCAGGCGCGCAACCCGGCTGGCGGCTGGCGTTACTCGCCGGACAGCTCGGATGCGGACACGACGGTCAGCGGCGCGCAGATGGTGGCCATGTTTGCCGCGCGCAATGCGGGTCTCGCCGTCCCGGAGGAGGCGATTCAGAAGGGCCTGCAATACTTCGCCAAGTGCAAGACTCCCGAGGGCGGCTGGGGCTACACCGGGTCGAGCGGCCCGAACGCCGCGCGCTGCGCCATCGGCGTGCTGGTGCTCGCGCTGGCCAAGCAGAAGGACACTGCCGACTACAAGAGCGCGTGGCAGTATCTCCAGAATTCCGGCGGCGACGCCCATTACCAGCAATACTACCTCTACTACGCGGCGCAGGCCTACTTCCACAGCTCCCCCGACGCATGGCGGAAGTGGAACGCGCAGAACATCCGCACCCTTGCCGCCACGCAGAACAAGGACGGAAGCTGGGACGGCTCGTTTGGCAACGCCTTTGGCACGGCGGCTTCGCTGCTGTCGCTGGCGTTGAACTATCGGTTTCTGCCGATTTATGAGCGGTAGGATGCTCCAACTTGGAAAGGCAGAACGTTCGTCGTCCAACGTTCAACGTCCAGCGTCCAAGTCCGCGCCTTTGAACGTTGGAAGTTCTCTCCTGTTGGCTCTGTTGGCCGGTTCAACGGCCCTGCTTGCGACCAACCTCCCGCCCGCCACCGTGTCCTTCCTCGACGGCTCTTTTTTGCGGGGCCAAATCAACTCGCTCGACGCGGACACGCTCCGGTGGCTGCACCCAAACGCCCGCGCACCCATCGAGTTCAGCACCACGAATCTCAACCAGGTCCGCCTGCCGCAGCGCGTCTTGTCACTGCCCACCAACGCCGCGCCCGTCTGCCGCGTGGTGCTCGCCAGCGGCGACGAGTTCGAGGGCAGCCTGATCTCGCTGGACGCGGACAGCTTCGAGGTGGACACCTGGTTTGCGGGCCGGCTGCGTGGGCAGCGCGCGGGTTTGCAAAGCCTCGCCTTCTACGGCACCAGCCAGTCCGCGCTCTACGACGGCCCGCGCGCGGCGGACGAGTGGACCATCGGCACCGGTTCCGCCACGGTGAACCGCGGGGGCGTGAACATTCTCGGCGGCTTCGGCAACCTCCTGATCCGGCCCGCCGAGCCCGTCGCCATCCCCGCGCCGGCGGTGGTGCCGCAGGTCCGCGTGGTCGAGCCCGCCAAACCCATCGAACGCCGCGCCTTCACCGCCGATGAACTGAACCGATTGAGCGCCGACGCCGAGCGCTCCGCGACCGTCGCCGTGTTCCTCAAAACCGACCTCGTCAAGGAAGCGCTCAAGGCCGGTCATACCTCGACGGCTGCGCTGGAGAGGTGGTTCGCCGACTTCAAGGACCCGAACGACTGGGCGAAGGACGAGGCCAAGGCCGCGCGTTTCAAGGTCATGCTTCGCGCGGAGGTGGACGTGCTGGTGCGGCGGTTGCAGGGCCGCGCCGCGCC
>CAZQEW010000004.1:22418-43070 GCA_964591495.1 uncultured Klebsiella sp. | reverse complement strand
CGCGCCACTGCCGCTTCCCGCAGCCGACCCAGCCGGCCAAGCGGTGAGGGTGGAAATCGAGCGCGCTGTGGGCAAGGCCGCACCCGGCGAGCGTCCGCCGTTGCCTCCGGCGGATTTGACCCGTCGTGACTCGGTTCCCGCCGCCAAGGCCAAGCCCGCCCCGTTCGACATCACGCGCATGAGTTCCACCGCGCGGTTCTCAATGAACGTCGCAGACTATCTCAAGTCTGATCTTGTCCAGCTCGCCATCGAGTCGGGCCTGGTGAAGGCGGACGCCGTGAAGGCCGAGTTGGAAAAGCAGGTGGCGGCGGGCGGCGAGGTGCGCACCATCATCCTGCGCGAGGGCGCGTTGCTGGCCGCGCGGCTCCTGCGCGAGCTGGAACACCTCAAGAACGACGCGGCCGCCGCGACGCTTGCGCGCACGCAGGATTTGCTCGGCGGCGTGCGGGCCGCGCCGGCGGCTCCTGTCGCCGCAGTGCCGGCTGGCGCAGTTGGCGACGCGGCGCAGATGCAGGCCACCACCGAAATCCTGAAGCACCGAGGGGCCGCGATGACCGCGAACACGCCCACCGAGTTCCTGAAGTCGGACTTGATGCAGGCCGCCGTGGACGCGGGGCTGGCCTCGCGGCGGGCGACGGAAGACTGGTTCGCGCGCTACGAGCGCGACGTGGCGGGCGGCCCCGACGCGTTGAAGGCGGCCCAGATGAAATCGCTGATCCATGCGGAAGCGGCGCTGCTCACCGTCCGCCTGCTGCGGGAGAAGGCCCCGGAAGCGGGGGCGCAGTATATCCCGAACGCGGAGCAGATGCGCGAACGCAACCTAGCCATGATCGCCCAGCAAATCGAGGGGCGCGCCGCCGGCAACGCCGCCGCCGACGTGCTGGCTCAAGCCCGCATCCGGGCGATGGAGGCGTTGCAGGTGAACAACCCCAACTTTGCCGCCGCCTTTGGCGCCGAAGCCGCGCTGGTCGGGCGTGCCGCGGCGGCCGGGATCGCGGCCACAAACACCGCATGGCAGTTTCGCGACGGCGCATATTACGCCACCGGCGTCGGCACCCTCGGGCGCGAGTGTCACCTGCCCACCAAGGCCCGCATCGAGTTCGACCTCGCTTGGAAGGGGCAGCCGTTCTTCCGCTTCTCGTTCTTCACGCGCAACACCGACACCTACGACTACAGCGACGGCTGGCAGTTTTACACGTCGTCCTCCGGTTACATCTACTCCATGCGCCGGAGCGGGATGGGTGCGAGCAGTTCCTCCGGCGCGCGCGTGCCGCAGATGCTCGCGAAGAATTCCGTGCGCTTCACCTTTCTCGTGAACACCGAGAAGGAGACCGTCACCCTGTTGGCCGATGGCGAACGCGTTCACGAGTGGAAGAACCTCGGCTCGCCCGGTCCCGGCACGGGCATTGTCTTCTACAATTACAACGTCAGCTCCCGCGTCCGCATTGGCGACATCCGTATTTCCCCCTGGGATGGCCGTGAGCGCGACGCCGCCCCGCCCGGCGCGCCCGGCGACGACCCGGACAAGCTCGTTGAAGTGCCCCCGGCGGACAGCGCGGTGGTCGAGTTCGTGAACAATGACCGCGCCACCGGCACGCTGCACGGCATCCGCGACGGCAAGCTGGCCTTCAACCCGGCCGGCACGCGGCTGGACATCCCGGTGGCGCGGACCGCGTTGATTTCCTTTCCCGTCGCCGACGCGCCGACGCTGCCGAAAACTGACGGCGTTCAGGTGACGCTGCACCGTAACGAACGGCTCACGCTCGCGCTCGAGAAGTGGGACCCGGGGGAGATCGTTGCCGTCAGCCCCGTTTTCGGGCGGTTGAAGCTCAAGCCCGAATCCGTCCGCACGCTGCGCTTCAACCCGTCCGCCCCGCGCGGCGTCACCGATGAATGGAGCGGGCCGTGAGCGCTTCTATCTCCGCGCGTGTGAAGCAGTGTTTAGTATTCGGCATTCAATGTTCAGTGTTCCGCGACCAACGCCGCCCGGTCGCGCGTTCCCCACTGAACACTGAACCCTGGTCGCTGAATCCTGCCTTCGCGTTCGCCGCCATCCTGCTTGCCGCGCTCCCGCTTGCCGCCCAGCCCGCCGTGGACGTTTTCCAGTTCCTCGATGGCTCGACGCTGCACGGCTCGCTTGCCGGTATCGACCCGGAGAAGGGCATTCGCTGGAAGCACCCCGCCGCTGCCGCGCCGCTGGAGTTTCTGCCGCGCAATGCGCACCAGATCCGATTCGCCCAGGCCGCGACGCCACCCGCCCTTTCCGCCGCACAGCAGACGTGTCGCTTCCGCTTCGTCAACGGCGACGAGCTGGCTGGCAACCTCCTCGCCCTTGATGCCACCCACCTCGAGCTGGAGACGTGGTTCGCCGGGAAGGTCCGCGCGCCCCGTGAGGGCGTGCAATCGCTCGTCTTTCTACAGCGCGGCTTCGTCACGCTTTACGACGGGCCGGACACGCTCGATGGCTGGAACGCCGGGCCGACGTCAACCGCCTGGCAGCTCCGGGACGGCGTCCTGACGGCGAGCGCAAACGCCTTCCTCGGGCGCGATCTCAAGCTTCCCGCGCAGTCGCGCATCGAGTTCGAGGTCGGGGCGGCCAGCGCGCTGAACCTCTATGTCAGCCTCTACACCGACGCCATCGCGCGGTTCAACTTTTCCAGTGCGGGCTACCAGTTCAACCTGGGGTTCGGCTACGTGAACCTGATGCGCGGCCAGGGCCAGTTCGGCATGCAGCACCTCGGGCAGGCGCAGATTCCCGTGCCGCCGCCCGGCAAGCGGATGAAGGTTGAAATCCGTTCCGACCTCGCGGCCGGCTCGCTCACGCTGCTGGTGGAAGGCAACGTGGTGCAGCAGTGGACCGACCCGAATCCTGCCAAGCCGGCCGAGCCGGTGATCGACCCAAACCTGCCGCCGACCGTTGCCGACGCGGTGCGCGATGCCGCGCGCGCCCGCGGTCCCGTGCTGCCGGGCACCGGCCTGAGTTTCTTCGCGATGAACGGGGGCATCCAGTTGACCGCGCTGAAAGTTACCGCTTGGGATGGCCGGCCCATCGAGCCGGAGATCACGGCCACCAACCTGAACGGGCATCTGGTGCGCCTCGCCAACCAGGACCGGGCGCACGGGCGGGTGGAAGCGATTCGCGATGGCCGGCTCGTGCTCGCGGCCGCGGCCGGGCGGCTCGAGATTCCGTTGGGCCGCGTGACGCAGGTGATTCTTTCACCGATGGCCACGATCATGACCAACCGCCCGCCGGGGGAGACGCACGCGCGCCTCAGCAGCGGTGAGACGGTCGCGCTGGCCCAGCCGCGCTGGGACGGGGCGCGACTGGCCGGGGTCAGCCCGCATTTCGGGCCGGTGCAGTTTGACACTCGCTGGGTGCGCGCGCTCCGCTTCAACCCGGACCGCGAACCGGAAGCTCCGGACCTGCCTTTTTTCGGGCCGGATGCGCGGCAGTTTTTTGAACGATGAACGTCCTGATGCCAGTCGTGTGTTGCCTGCGTCGCGCCGTGGGCTGCCTGGCTCGCCAGGCGGTCGGGCAAATTGCAGCCCGAGCCGCGGCCGGTGCCCTTTTCACGGCCCTTGCGCTTGCCAGCCCCGCCGCCCCGTCGCCCCACGCCATCCTGTTCCGCAATGGCGACCTGCTCACGGGGCAACTGGAGGCGGTCACGGCCACCAACAGCGTGCTTTGGGGGCACCGGGATGTGCCGGGTCGCATTGAGTTCCAGCGGGAAGCGCTGGCCGAGGTTTACCTTGGGGCGGCAGCCACGCCGCCCGTGACCGCGCCCAACTTTTGCTTCGTCCGGCTCACCAACGGCGACGAACTGCCCGGCAACCTCAAGGCGCTCGATGAAAAGGCGGTCGTGCTCGAGACGTGGTATGCCGGCACGCTCACGCTGCCGCGGGCGAAGGTCGCAGCGTTGCGGCCAGCCGGGCCGTCGCCCCGCGCCATTTTTGCCGGGCCGGACAGCCTGGATGGCTGGACCATGGGCAAGGCGCTGCCGGGCAACATCAACGCGGGCCAGTGGCATTTCGCCAATGGGGCGTTTGTCGCCTCCCAGCCGGCGTCCATCGCGCGGGACGTGAAGCTGCCGCCGAGTTCCTCGCTCGAGTTCGACTTGGCGTGGCAAGGCACGTTCGCGTTGGCCATCGCGCTCTACACGGATTCCCTCCAGCCCGTGCGCCTGGCGCAGACGGCGGACGAGCCACCGTTCGGCGGGTTTTACAGCCTGCAATTGAACAGCTACTCCACACAGCTTCTGCTGGTGCGGCACAAGGAGCCCGTCGCACAGCTCGGCATGGCGGTCATCCCGATGCTCCAGCAGACCAACCGCGCACGCATCGCCATCAAGTCCAGCCGGGACCAGAAGTCCATCACCCTGCTCATCAACGGCGTGCCAGCCAAACAGTGGGTGGAGCCGGAGAAATTTGGCGGTGAAGGGACCGGCATCCGCCTCGTGCACCAGGGCCAGGGGCCCATGCGCCTCGCAAACCTGCGCGTGACCGAATGGGACGGCCGGCTGGAGGAAAGCGTCGCGCCGCTCGTGGCCAACGTGGACAACGATGTGGGCCGGCTGATCAACCGTGACTCCGTGGCGGGCCGGCTCACCGAGTGGAAGGCCGGCCGGCTGCAGTTCGCGGTTGGCGACCGGGTGGTGGAAGTGCCGCTGGACCGCGTGGCGCAGGTGGATTTTGCCACGGCGCGCGCGCAGACCACGCCGTTGCAGGCCGGGGACGTGCGCGTGTTCTTTACGGGGCGTGGCAGTCTGACTTTCGCACTGGAGAGCTGGACGCAGCAGGCCGTGCGTGCGGCCAGCGCGAATTTCGGCAAGGCGGAGTTTGCCCCGCGGGCCTTCAGCCGGCTGGTGTTTCAACCGCAGCCCTAGCCGACCCGTGCGGCCCGAATGAGCCGGAGCCATCACGCCAGCGGAAGGCGATTGCCCGCTTGCGCCAGGCAGTGATCCCAATCTTAATCGCCGGGCCCGATGAAACTCTATTTCCTCCGTCATGCCGCCGCCTTGGACGGCGAGGACGACGCGCAGCGCCCGCTCTCCGCCACGGGCCGGCGGCAGTCGCGCAAGCTGGCGCGGGCGCTGCGCCGGGCCGGCGTGAGATTTGACCTCGCGTTCAGCAGCCCGCTTGTCCGGGCGAGGCAGACCGCAGACATCGTGCTCGACATCACCAACGAGGGGCTGCCGCTCCGCGCGCAAGTGTCCGCCGCCCTGCTCAACGACGCGGACGCAGAGACGTTTGCGGACTGGCTGGCGCGCCTGCCGGCCGATGCCGCCCACGTGCTCCTGGTCGGTCATGAACCCTCGCTTTCCGCCCGGGTGCGCCGGCTGTTGGGCCTGGCGCGTGCCGATGCGTTGGAGCTGGCCAAGGGCGCGCTGGCGTGCGTGAAGACGACGGACCATCGGAGCGGCTCCCTCAAGTTCCTCCTTACGCCCAAGGTGCTCGGTGTGGGCCAGGGGCGCCAAGCATGAACGCGGACCTCACCACCGAACTGCGCCAGGCGGTTGCCGATCTCGGCGTGGAGAAATTCCGCCGCCACATTTTCCTCTGCGCGGACCAGACCAAGCCGAAATGCGGCCCCCGCGAGGCGGGAATCGAGTCGTGGGATTATCTCAAGCGCCGGCTCAAGGAACTGGGCCTCGTCGGCCCGCAGGCGCTGGTATACCGCACCAAGGCCAACTGCCTTCAGGTCTGCGCGCGCGGTCCCATCGCCGTCGTGTATCCCGAGGGCACCTGGTATCACTCCTGCACGCCGGCCGTCCTGGAGCGGATCATCCAGGAGCACCTGATCGGCGGGAGCCCGGTGGCGGAGTTCGCGTTTGCGCAGCATCCGCTGTGAGCGGGCAGGGGCTTGAACCTTTGGGCGCGGGCCATACAGTTGGGAAAAACTGACGCCATGCCGCTATACGAATACGAGCTTTGTGACGGAAACTGTGTGGCCTGCGGCGGCCGGTTCACCCTGCGCCGCCCCCTGGACGCCAAGCCCCTGACGGAATGCCCCGCGTGCCGCAAGCCCGTGCGCAAGGTGTTCGGCACATTCTACGCGCCCAAGATCTTCAAGAAGTTCAACGTGAAGGACGCGACCAACGCGGGCTTCACCGTCCTCAAGCGCCTCGGCAAGGGCGAATACGAGAAGCACACGCCCAAGCGCAACGATCCCGGCGCGAAGGTCAAACCACCGCCCGGCTGAAGGCCGGTTATTTTTCCCGGTCCAGCGCGGCGGGCGTCACAATCGGATGGCTCGGCAAGGAGACGCGCACCGTGGTCCCTTTTCCGGCTTCCGAGTTCAGCAGGAATTTTCCCCCGTGGACCTCAGCGAGTCGCCGGGCAATGGCCAAGCCAAGGCCGGTCACGCGTGGTCCACCATCGGCAGCAGCCCCCGGGGCTGACTTTTCTACCGCGGCCAGCTGCTCGGCCGTCAGTCCGCAGCCTTGGTCGGCGACGGTGAGCAGGAAACTGGTGCCGTCGTCCACGCATTGCACCGTCACCGGCGTGCCCGCGGCCGAGTATTGGAAGGCATTGTTCACCAGCTCCTCGACCAGCTTCGCCAGTCGGCCCTCGGTCATGGCGGCCGAGCCGGCGGCGGTTTTGAGCTTCAGGTCAGCCATCCGTCCGGCGTGGTCGGCGGACTGGCGAGCCTGCGCGGCAACTACCGTGTCGGCCTGGACCGTGTGCGTCTGTCGGAAGGCGTTCAGGTGGGCCGGGTTGGTGCCGAAAAGTTCGAGCTGCGCGTGGACCAGGAGGTTGACGGTCGCTCGCTCAATTTGGTGGGCAGTCGAAAAAAGCTGGGGGACGAGTTGGTGTAGCCGCTCTTGGCCGGGCGATTGGCTGGCCATGTCCAAGGCGCGGGCGGCTTCGCGGACTTGCGTCAATGAACGGACAAGCTCGGCGGGCAGTTTGAGGCCGATGCTGGTGCCAAGACAGGCGAGCTTCTTCTCCACCTCGTCGCGGGCTGCGCGCCGCCGGTGGACGCGCAGCTCCAATGAAGCGAGGAGTTCATCCAGCTTGAAGGGCTTGGCGATGTAGTCGTCGGCTCCGAGGGTCATGCCTTTACGCATGCCCTTGAGATCGGCCTCCCCGGTGATTAGGACCAGCGGGATGTCCGCCGTGGTGGGATGCTGCCGCAGCAAGGTGGTCATGCCGTAGCCGTCCACTTGGCTCATGACGACATCGCTGACGATGACATCGGGCAGATGGGCGCGCGCCAGCTTGAGGCCTTCGAGACCGTTGGTGGCCTCGATCACCTCGTGACCGCGGATGCGCAGCAAGTTGGTGACGGACTGCCGGAACAAGTCCGCATCGTCCACCAGCAGGATCTTCATGTCGTTTGCGCCATCATGCCTTCGCGTCGGCCAGACAAGCGGCGAAGCCGGCTCGAATGCCGGCCTCGTCCAGCTCCTTGCCAATGAAGACGAGTTGATTGCCGCGCTTCTCGTCCGGCTTCCAGAAGCGCTCCGGCTCCACGTCGAACATCATCTGCACGCTTTGGAACACCACGCGCTTCGGCACGCCCTGGATGTGGAGGATGCCCTTCGCGCGGTAAATCTGCTCGCCGTCCTTCTGCAACAGCTCGTTGAGCCAGGCCTCGGTCTTCTTCAGGTCCAGCGGGCGGTCCTCGAGAATGTGGAACGAGCGCACCGCATCGTCGTGCTTGCCGGCATGGTCGTGCCCGTGATCGCAAGGCTCGCCGTGGGCGTGGTCATGGCCGCAATCGTGGTCGTGCGCGTGGCCGTGGTCATGATCGTGGTCGTGGCCGCAATGGTCGTCGCACTCGTGGCCCAGCTCGCCGTGGGCGGCGGGTTCAGGAGCCAGTTCGAGCGGCGTGCCCAGCTCGCGGGCGCGGGTGTTGAAGATTTTCGCCAGCTCCACCTGCGAGCGATGTGTGCGGTGGATTTTCGCCAGCGGGTTCATCCGGCGGATGCGCTGCTCGACGTGCTGGAGTTCCGCCGGGGTGGCGAGATCGGTCTTGTTGAGCAGGATGATGTCGGCGAAAGCGATCTGCTGCGTGGCCTCGGGAGCCTTGTCCAGCATGCCTTCCAGGTGCCGCGCGTCGGCGACGGTCACGATGGCGTCCAGCCGCAGGTGTTCCTGAAGCTGGGGCAGGTAGAAGGTGTGCGCAATGGGGCTGGGGTCCGCCAGACCCGTCGTCTCGACCAGAACATAATCGAAACGCTTCTGCCGTTTCTGGAGGTCGGCCAGGGTCTTGATGAGGTCGCCGCGCACGCGGCAGCAGAGGCAGCCGTTGTTCAGCTCCATGACCTCCTCGTCGGCTCCCACCACGAGTTGCCCATCGATGCCCACCTCGCCGAACTCATTGATGATGATCGCGAGCCGGTAGCCGTGCGGTTGGGTGAGGAGATGTTTGAGCAGCGTCGTTTTGCCTGCGCCCAAAAAGCCAGTGAGGATGGTGACAGGAATCGGTTGCTTGGTTTTCTCGGCCATAAAGTGCGGGACGCAGGGTAGTGGAGCCGCGCGTGGCACGCAACCGCCGCCTCCTCGCCCCGGCCCGGCGGAACAATTGCTTGACGCCCCGCAGGCTTCCGCCTTGCATACGCGCCCATGAAGAAAATGATTTTTGGTCTCCTCGGAGCGGTAGTGATCGCCGCGGGCGGCACCGGCTGCATCAGCACCGTGGACGGCCACAAGACGGCGGGAGTGCCCTTCCGCAAGGACCGCATCGTGAGCCGTTACCAGCTCGGCGTCGACCAGGTGTTCACCGCCGCCAAGGAGGTGCTCGCCTCCGAGAAAGGCGGGCTGGGCGTGCTCCAGTCCGAGAACCGCGTCAACAACTCGCTGGTGGCGAAGGTCAACACCCGGTTCGTGTATGTGAAGGTCAACGAAATCGAACCCACCATCACGGAGATCGTGGTGCAGGTCCGCACGGATGCCGGCTGGAGCGACGTTGACTGGGCGGCGGAGATCGACAAGCAGATCGCCCTGCGCCTGCAAAGCGCGCTGCCGCCCACCGGCGTCAAGTAACCGTCACAACTCCCCTTCGCGCGCGGCCGGGGATGTCTCCCCGGCCGTTGGCTTTTTCCGGGTGTTCCCGCTGGCCGGCTGGAGATGGAGCATCGCCACTGCGGCGCGTTCCGCGGCGGCGCTGTTGGGAAACCGCTCCTGGACGCGCCGCAACGTGGCGCGCCCGGCCTCCACGTCGTTGCGGTATTTCACGTGCCAATCGGCCTGCTGGTGCAGCCAGCGCACCACCTCGCGCTGCGGTTGGCCCGGGGCGCTGATGAGCACCTCGAGCTCCTGCACGCCGCGGTCGAAGAACTCGAACTGCTCCACATACAGGCGGGCCAGCTCTTCACGCGCGACCCAGTCACCCGGGTGGCGGGCCAGCCGGTCGCGCAGCCGGCGTTCCTCGGCATTGATGTCGGGCTTCTCGGGTGCGGCAGGTTTCTTCCGCCGCAGCCCCAGCTTGCGCTCGAACTCCGGGATGGCCATGGGCTGGCGGTTATCCTCGCGTTCAAGCATCTCCTGGGAGGTGAAGTTGGCCAGCCGCTGTGACGCATTCCGCGCCGCGTCCGTGCCGGGCAGAAGCGTCGTGATCCGTTCGACGCATTGCCGGGCGGCCTCGGAGTTGCGGGCGAACTTGAGATGCCAGTCGGCGGCAGTGTTGAGCGCGTAGGCCACCTGCCCGGCGGAGAGCGACTTAAGCTGGAGCGCATCCTCGATGACCGCGAGTGCCCCGGACAAGTCCTCGGAATGCTCCGCCAGCAGTGCGGCCAGGCGCATCCGGCCATCGAAATCCTGGGGAAACTTTTCCAGCTCCGCCCGCACCGCGGCGATGGCGCCCGGGATGTCACCCGCCATGCGGCGTGCTTCGGCCTGGGCGTAGTAGGGCTTGGGTTCAATCGGCGTCTTGTCCTCGTAAAAGCTGCCAAAGAATCCGGTGAAAACTCCCATCAACTCCTCCCGCCAGACCAATCCCAGTGCAAGTCCCGAGGACATGCCGGCACCAAGGCCGATGATGGCAACCAAACCGCCCTCCCGAAACCATGCGACCCCGTAGCGGAAGAAAACCCAGAGGATGAACGCGCTGCAGGCCAGCTTGACTGCGAAACCAACGCCCCCGCTCTCATCTTCCCGCAGCCGCCACCAGATGAACCATCCCAGCGCTGCCAGCCCGGCGGTCCACTCGAGCACTTTCAGCAAGATGTCCATGATTGGCGGTGCGGCGATAGTGCGCCCGCTACCGCCGTTGTCAAAGCGGCCTTTCAGCCGCCCGGATAGGCGTGACCAACTGCCGGCGCACGAAGGCATTGCCGACGCGGTCCTCACCCGGCAAACTCGCGTCATGAAACTACTCCGTCTCCTGGCCGTTCCATTGTTCACACTGGTCTGCGTTTTCTCCACCCAAGCCGCCCCCATGAAGGCGCTCATTGTGGACGGCCAGAACAACCACGACTGGAAAGGCACCACGCCGCTGCTCAAGAAGTATCTCGAAGCCACCGGCCTCTTCACCGTGGACGTGGCGACTGCGCCGGAGAAGGGTGACCTCTCCGCCTTCAAGCCTGCGTTCAAGGAATACAAGCTCGTCGTCTCGAACTACAACGGCGCCGACTGGCCCAAGGAGACCCAGGCGGCCTTCGAGGAGTTCGTGCGCGCCGGCGGGGGCTTCGTCAGCGTCCACGCAGCGAACAACTCCTTTCCCGGCTGGCCGGCCTACAACCAGATGATTGGCCTCGGCGGCTGGGGCGGGCGCAGCGAGAAGTCCGGCCCGTATGTTTACTGGGAGGAAAAGGCCGCCAAAGTCGTGAAGGATCTCGCCCCTGGCCGGGGCGGCAGTCACGGCCCCCAGCACGCGTTCCTCGTGGAAGCCCGCGAACCGCAGCATCCCATCCTCGCCGGCCTGCCCGCCAAGTGGCTGCATGCCAAAGATGAGCTTTACGACCGGCTGCGCGGCCCGGCCGAGAACCTGACGGTGCTGGCCACCGCGTTTTCCGACAGCGCCAAGAACGGCACCGGCCGGCACGAGCCGATGCTGATGACCACCACCTTCGGCACCGGCCGCGTGTTCCACACCGCGCTCGGCCACGCGGGGCGCAACGCCAAACCCGAGGCGATGCAGTGCGTCGGCTTCATCGTCACCTTCCAGCGCGGCGCGGAATGGGCCGTCACTGGCAAGGTCACCCAGAAGGCGCCCGCTGACTTCCCCGCCGCGGACAAGGTCAGCCTGCGCGAGTGAGCCCCGCCATCGCCATCAGCCCGCTGGAGCCGCCGGACAACCATCTCGTTCGCGCGGCGGAAGGCTGGGTGGAGCTCGGCCTGCCCGGCGAGGCGGAAGCCGAGCTGGCCCGTGTGACGCCGGAAACCCGGGCCCATCCCCAATACCTCCACGTCGTCTGGGCCGTCCACGCACGGCGGCAGGAGTGGTCCCTCGCCCACGCGGCGGCGGAAACCATCGTCCAAATCACGCCCGCGGACTTGCACGGCTGGGTCCACCGCGCCTATGCCGCGCGCCGCATGGAAGGCGGTGGGCTGCATGCGGCTTGGGATGCCTTGCGGCCGGCGGCCGAGCTGTTCCCGGACGAGACCATCGTGCCTTACAACCTGGCTTGTTATGCCTGCCAGATGGGCAACCTCGACGCCGCCCGCCACTGGCTGGGCCGCGCGAAGGCCGTAGCCGGCAAACATGGCGGTGCAGAGCCGTTCAAGCAGATGGCCCTGGCCGACCCCGATCTCGCGCCGCTGCACGCCTCGGTCCGGGAGTGGTAGCCCAAGAACCGTTTGCGGGCGTCCCTTGCTTCCGGCACACTCACCGCAAGTTCAGCCGTCGCCATGAGCCACACCACCAGCTACCTCCAGTCGCTGCCCACGCTGCTGGACGCCGACATCAGCACGCTCGTCAACTACATCGTCCACGACGCCGTGCAAGCCGGCGCGAGCGACATCCACCTCGAGCCATGGCAGGAATCCATGGCCGTGCGCGTCCGCGTCAGCGGGCAACTCGTCGAGATGGTTCACCTGCCCAGTGAGCTGAAGGACAAAATCGCCGGTCGCTTGAAGGTCATGGCGAACCTCGCCTCCCACCTCAGCGGCGTGCCGCAGGACGGCAAGGTCAACATGGGCCCCGAGTTCGGGAACGTGCAGCTCCGCGTGTCCATTTTCCCCACCGTCCTCGGCGAGAAGGTCGTCTGCCGTATCTTTGACCCCACTACCAGGTCCTTCGATATCGACAGGCTGGGGCTGGAGCCGGAAACCAAGGAGAAGTTCATCCAGCTTATCAACAAGCCCAACGGCCTCATCCTCCTCACCGGGCCGACCGGCTCGGGCAAGACCACTGCCATTTACTGCGCGCTGCATTACCTCCTCCAAAAGCACGGCACCGCCGTGAGCATCGCGTCGGTCGAGGATCCGGTTGAGGTGCCCATTCCGACGGTGAGCCAGGCGCAGTTGAACCCCGCGCAGGACTTCACCTTCGCCGGCGCCCTGCGCTCGCTCATGCGGCAGGACCCGCAGATCATCATGGTCGGCGAGATCCGCGACCCGGAGACGGCGGGCATCGCCGTGCAGGCCGGCCTCACCGGGCACCTCGTCATCAGCACCGTGCACAGCGGCACCACGGCCGGCGTCTTCGCGCGGCTCATCAACATGGGCATCGAACCGTTCCTGCTCGCGTCCTCGATTCTCGGCATCATGGGCGTGCGCCTCGTGCGGAAGAACTGCCCGTTCTGCGCCATCCCCTACGAACCCGAGCCCGCGCTGCTGCGCTCGCTTTCGCAGGAGGACATTGACAACGCCTCCTTCCGCCAGGGCTCCGGCTGCGAGGAGTGCAAACACACGGGCTACAGCGGCCGCTTCTCGATCACCGAGCTGCTGCAGGTGAGCGAACCCGTGCGCGACGCCGTCATGGAGAAAAAGCCCACCCGCGTCATCCAACAAATCGCCGTGGACCAAGGGATGCGGACGCTCTGGCAAAGCGGCCTCGCCCGCGCGCTCGCCGGCGACACCACGCTGGAAGAAGTGACCCGCAAAGTGGCGTCGGATCAGCTTTGAGCGAGACGCCCCGAGTCCCAATCTCGTCGGGCGGTTTCTGACATTTCACCGTGCTCCTGCACCTCATCCTCGCCGCGCTCGCGCTTCTGAGCCTCGCCATCACGCTCTGGCAATGGCTCGCCGCACGCCGTTTTCCGCTGCACCAGCGCGCGGCCGATACTTCGTTCGCCCCCGGAGTCACGCTGCTCAAGCCGCTCAAGGGCCTCGACCCCGAGACGCGCGGCTGCCTCGAAAGCTGGTTCAAGCAGGACTATCGCGGCCCGGTGCAACGCCTCTTCGGAGTCGCGGACGAGAAAGACCCCGTCTGCGAAGTTGTCCGCCAGCTCATCGCTGAGCACCCGCAGGCGAACGCCCAGCTCGTCCTCTGCCCAGAGCAGCTCGGCCCCAACGCCAAGGTCTCCACGCTCGTCCACCTCGAACGCCTCGCGCAGCACGACCACTTCGTCGTCAGCGATGCCGACACGCGTGTCCCGCCGGACTTCTTGGCGCAACTGGTTCAGCCGCTCCGCGACCCGCAGACCGGCATCGTGAACTGCTTCTACGCGCTCACGAACCCGACCACGCTGGCGATGCAGTGGGAGGCCGTGGCCGTGAACGCGGACTTCTGGAGCCAGGTGCTCCAGTCCCGCACGCTCAAGCCGCTCGACTTCGCGCTCGGCGCGGTGATGGCGACGCGGCGGCAGCAACTCAACGAAATCGGCGGCTTCCGCGCGCTGGTGGACTACCTCGCCGACGACTACCAGCTCGGCCATCAAATCGCCAAGCGCGGCTACCGTATCGAGCTGTGCCCCGTGGTCGTCGAGTGCCGCGAGCGCGAGCAAGGCTGGCGTGAAGTCTGGGCGCACCAACTCCGCTGGGCGCGCACCATCCGCGTCTGCCAGCCTGCGCCGTATTTCTTCAGCATTTTGAGCAATGCGACGTTGTGGGCGACGGGTGCCGCGTTACTCGGGAGCATCCAACCAATTGTTGAAGTGCAACTCGCTCCCAGCTTTTACAGGTTCTTTCACATCGAGGACTTCGAGAAGGGAGCAGAGATTGTAGTGATGATTGCGACTTGGAAGGCACTTTCGTTTGTGGCGATCACAACTTTGATGCTTCGCTTCCTGTTGGCCGCAGATCTCATGAAGCAGATGCTTGCCAGTAAAGGCATTGGTGGCGTTGCGACATTGGCGGTTGTGAAAGACCTCCTCCAAGTCCCCATCTGGGCGCTGGCGTTCCTCGGCAACACCGTCATCTGGCGCGGCCAGCGGCTCCGCGTCCTCCCCGGCGGCAAGCTCGTGCCCATTGCGCCCAAGCAACCTTGATCGATTGGAATGCGCCAGCCCCCCGAGCGCCGATACCGCTTGATGGGTCGCTTTGGTCTATGCGGTCCGCATACTTCCCATCCACGCGCCGCCCATTTGATACCGACCCGGCTTGAACATTCCTTTGACTCAAACCTCCAACTCCGTAGTCTCACTAACAGAGTGAAGCCGCTCGTCACCATCCTGTTCAGCCTCGCCTTGGTGCTGTCGCACTGGGTCGGCTTTGCGTCGCCCGCGCAGCGGCTCTGCGGCGCGGCCTCGGCCTGCGGCTGTGGAGATTCCGGCTGCTGCATGGCGTCGGCGGATTCCACTCCCGCTCCCGTGGTGCCCGCGCCCGCGCCCGAAACTTCGCGCGGACAACTGCTCGCGGCGCTGCCCTTGGCCGTGCAGTTCATGGTGGCCCACCGGGCTGCTCCCGCGTCGGAACTCCCTTTCCCTGCCCTGCCCGCCCCCGCTGACGTGCCGCTGTTCGTCCGGCATTGCAGCTATCTGATCTGATTCACGACACCCAGTCGCAGTGTGCCCGCGCATCCAGTTGGATGCGCGTAATGTCTCTGTCCTTGGTCCGTCAGCCGTTCGTGAGTTTATGAAAGTTAGCCTTCGCATTCTGCTCCTGCTGATTTGCTGGAGCGAAGCCGGCTTCATCACCGGCATAGCCGCGCAGCCAGCCGCCACCAATGCGGTATCCGTATCGCCCACACTGCTTGGCGAACTGTTCACCGAAGCGCGGGCGAACAACGCCGGCCTGCGGGTGGCTGAGGCGCGGGTCATCGCCAGCCAGCGGGCCATCGAGACCGTGCGGTCATGGGAGGATCCACGCGTCAATCTGGGCGGCTTGATCGGCCCGGCACGCCGCATGCCCAGCCAGGACGGCGATCTCACCTATGGCATCGAGCAGATGCTGCCGTTGTGGGACCGCCCGCGCCTCAACCGCGCGATCCTCGTGGCCGGCTCACAGACCGAAGCCACCGAAGCCGCGTTGCGTGAAACCCAAGTTCGGCGCGAAGTGACGCGGGCGCTGCTGCGGCTGGCGTTGATTCACCGCACCGCCGGCTTTCTCACCAACGACCTTGCGTGGCTCGAGACGTTGATCGGCCTGCAGGAGGAGCGGTTCCGCGCCGGTTTCGGCTCGCACACGGAGTTGCTCCAGCTTCAGAACGAGAAAAGTCGTCGGGTTGACGCCGTGCGCACCGAACAAAGCCGCGCGCGCGCGGAGCAGGCCGCCCTGAACCGTCTGCTGGGGCGGCCGCTGGATGGCCCTTGGCCGGCGGTGGAGCTGCCGGCGCTGGCACCCCCGGTGTTGACTTCGCCTGCCCTGGTCGATTACGCCGCAACCAACGAACCGCGTCTCAAGGTCCTCCGCCAGACCAAGGCCCAGGCCGAGGCCGTTACGCGCCTCACCGAGACAATGCGCCGGCCGGACGTGAGCTTCGGCATCCAGGGGCGCCAATACACCGGCGACGGCGGCCTGCGCGAGGGCATGTTCAGCGTCAGTCTTAACCTTCCCTGGTGGAATGCTGCCAAGTATCGCGCCGACCTCCAGCGGGACGAGGCCAAGGTCCGCACCGTCGAGGCTGAGCTGGCCGATTACGAACTCAGCGTGCGCGAGGAAATCCTGCGGCTCACGCTCGTCACCGACACGGCGCATCGCGAAGCCGTGCTCTACCGCGATGAAATACTCCAGCGCACCCAGCAGGCCATGGCCTCGCATCAGGCGATGTGGGAGGGCAACCGCGGACCGTTACGCGACGTGCTCGACGCCCGGCGCGCCTACCTGGAAGGCCAGCTCATGCGGGACCGCGCCATCGTGGAGCAGCATCTCGCCTTCGCAGACCTCGCGGCGTTGTGCGACCTGCCGGATTACTTCCAACTCGGCCGGCTGCTGGTGCAGCTCCGGACCACGTCAGCACATCCGCACGCGCCGGCGGCAAAGACCAGCCCATGACTCACCTCGCAACCCGCTTACCGGCATGAAAACCAAACTTCTCCTCGCCTTTCTCGCGACGGCCGCGATCGCGGGCGGCAGCGGCTGGTTCGCCGCGAATCATTTTGGCGGCGCCCATCAGCACTCAGCCACGCCCAAGTCCGAATCTTCCGGCCGCAAGGTGCTTTATTACCAAAGCTCCATGCACCCGTGGGTAAAGTCGGACAAGCCCGGGAAATGCACCGTGTGCGGCATGGATCTGGTGCCCGTTTACGAGGGACAAAAGGGCTACGCACTGGCCGCTGGCACGGTGACTCTGGACACAAACGCCATCCAGGCCATCAACCTCCAGACCGTCGCCACCCGCCGGCTGCCGTTGGTGCGCACGCTGCGGGTGGCGGGGACCATCGATGACAACGACGCAAAGCACCGCCGCCTCTCCGCCTATGTAGAAGGCCGCATCGAGAAGCTGCATGTGAATTTTATCGGCGCGGAGGTGAAGGAAGGTGAGCCGCTCGCGACGTTTTACAGTCCCATGCTCCTCAATGCGGAACGCGAATACACGCTGCTCTTCCGCCAAAGCCAGATGGCGCACAGCTACGCGCTCACGGCCGAGCACAAGCGCCTGATGGCCGCCGCCGAGCAGCGGCTGTCTCGCTACGGACTCACGCCCACGCAGATCGCCAAGCTGCCGTTGAAGTCCGAGACCAACCATCTAAGCGAAATTCTGGCCCCCATGAGCGGCACGGTGGTGATGCGCGAGATTTACGAGGGCCAGTTCGTGAAGGAAGGCGACAAGCTTTTCGAACTCGCCGACTTTTTCACCATGTGGTTCCAGTTTGACCTGTATGAGCGCGACTTCGCGTGGGTGCGGGTGGGGCAGACCGTTGAAATCACCGTGCCCAGCGTGCCAGGCAAGAAGTTCACGGCTGCGATTACGTTCATCGACCCAAACCTGAACGACATGACCCGCAGCGCGCGGGTGCGGGTGGAGCTCCAAAACCCGCTCATCACCGTCCAGGGCCGGGCGCGCCGCGAGCTTCTGCACAAGACCTATGCCGAGGCCGTCGTGAAGCTCGACACGCCGGAAGTGCTCGCCCTGCCGCGCTCCGCCGTGCTGCACACCGGCGATCGCGCGGTGGTCTATGTGGACAAGGGCGGCGGGGCTTACGAGCAGCGTCCCGTGAAACTTGGCCGCGCCGGCGACGAGCATTGGGAAATCCTCGACGGCGTAAAGGAGGGCGAGCGCATCGTGACCACGGGCAATTTGATGATCGATGGACAGGCGCAGCTCAACTCGCAAGCCACCGGGACGGACGCAGGCACGCCGTCCACGACAGCGCCGGCGCACCAGCATACCCAAGCCTTGCCGCCGGGCGTGAAGCCTTATCCGCTCAACGTGTGCATCGTGGGCGGCGAGAAGCTCGGGTCGATGGGCGAGCCGGCGACACTGATCTACCAAGGCCAGCAGGTGAAGTTCTGCTGTTCCGGCTGCCAGCCCGAGTTCGAGAAAGACCCGGCCAAGTTTTTGAAGAAACTCTCGGCGCTCCCGACGGACGCCGCTCCACAAACCCAAAGCCCGCAAAAACAATGAAGACAACCACCGCAATCCTAGTGACCACGTTCGCCGCCGCCATCCTCGTCGGCTGCGACAAAAAGGAACCCGCTGCGCCAAAGGCGGACGCGCCGAAGCCCGACATTCAGAAGTCCGGCGTGGACGCAAAGTCAGCGGCCAAACCTTACCCGCTCGATGTCTGCATCGTCGCCGGCGAGAAGCTCGGCTCGATGGGCAAGCCGCACGTCATCGTGCACGAGGGCCAGGAAATCAAATTCTGCTGCTCCGGCTGCGAACCCGACTTCAAAAAGGAACCCGCCAAGTTCCTCGCCAAGCTCGCGCCGAAAAAGTGAGCCGCCATTTTAGCCACGAAAAGGCACAAAAGCACAAAAGCAAGGCCACGTGAAAGCTGCCATTAAGGATACAGATGCCATCTTTCGCCTTTGTGACGTGGTTCGCGAGACCGGGTTTGCCATCCATCGCTACCATCGCAATGGACACGTCGAGAAGGTCTATCAGAACGCACTGCTGCATCGGCTGCGGAAGCAGGGGCTCGCAGTTGAGGCGGAAGTTCCGCTGACCGTCTTCGACGAGGACGGCACGGTGCTCGGGGATTTTCGCGCCGACTTGCTAGTTGCACAGTCGCTGCTGCTTGAGTTGAAGGCCGTGAAGCGTTTGGAGGATGAACATATCGCTCAAGTGCTCAGTTATCTGCGCGCCTCGCGGCTCGAACATGCGTTGCTGATTAACTTCGGTGGCGGGAAATACGAAATCCGAAAATTCATCCTGCAAGACGCCCTGAAAGGTTTTTAACGCTTTTGTGCTTTATGTGCTTTTTCGCGGCTCACCTCTTCGTGGCCCATGATTAACCGCCTCATCGAATGGTCCTTGCGGAACCGCTTCCTGGTGGTGTGCGGCGTGTTCTTCCTCGCGGCGTTCGGCACGCGCGCGCTTTACCGCACGCCGGTGGACGCGATTCCCGACCTGTCCGAGAACCAGGTCATCGTGTTCGCGGACTGGCCGGGACGCTCGCCGCAGGAGGTCGAGGACCAGGTCACGTATCCGCTGTCGGTCGGGTTGCAAGGCCTGGCGGGGGTGAAGACCGTGCGCGCGAACTCGATGTTCGGCTTCACGATGCTGACCATCATCTTCGAGGAGAAGCTGGACAACTACTTCGCCCGCACGCGCGTGCTGGAACGGTTGAACCTGCTCGCGGCACAACTCCCCACCGGCGTCGTCCCGCAGCTCGGCCCCGACGCGACGGGCCTCGGTTGGGTTTATCAATACTACCTCCACGTTGACCCGCAGCTTGCCCGCGCCCCGACGCACACGAACTCAGATTCCCCACAGGGATACGACTTGGGACAATTGCGCGCGCTGCAAGACTGGTTCATCCGCTACCAGCTCAACGCCGTGCAAGGCGTCGCGGAGGTCGCGAGCATCGGCGGCTTCGTGCGGCAGTATCAAATCGAGGTCAGCTCGCTGAAGATGCGGGCGCGCAAGGTCACGCTGAAGGACGTGATGGACGCCGTCGGCGCGAGCAACCTCAACGTCGGCGGCAAGGTCATCGAGGAGAACGGCATGGAGTTCGTCGTGCGCGGTCTCGGCCTCGTGAAGTCGCTCGCGGACTTGGAGAACATCGTGTTGATGGAACGCGGCGGCGTTCCCGTTTACCTCAAGCACGTGGCCACGGTGCAAATCGGCGGCGACTTCCGGCGCGGCACGCTCGACGTGGACGGGCGCGAAGTGGTGGGCGGCATCGTCGTGATGCGCAACGGCGAGAACGCGCTCGCGACCATCAACCGCGTGATGGAGAAAATCCGCGCCATCCAGCCTAGCCTCCCGCCCGGCGTTACCATCAAGTCCTTCTACGACCGCGCGGAACTCATCGAGCGCACCATTGACACCCTCAAGCACGCGCTCGCCGAGGAAATCCTACTCGTGACGCTCGCGCACATCATTTTCCTCTGGCACTTCCGCAGCATCCTCATCGTCACCGTGCCGCTGCCGCTCTCGATACTCGTGTCGTTCATCCTCATGGAGAAGTTCGGCATCAGCTCGAACATCATGTCCCTCTCCGGCATCGCCATCGCCATCGGCGTGCTCGTCGACGCCGGCATCGTGATGACGGAGAATGTGATTCGTCACTGCGAGCGGGCGGAAGAGGAGAAGGTGAGAAAGTGGGAAAGTGAGAGAGCGAGAGCAGCCGCTGTCACTGTCGACGATACCCTCTTACTCTCTCACCCTCTCACTCTCTCACCTGCTCCGTCCCCCCGCCTCACCGCCGAGGAAACGTGGCAGGTCGTCCTCACCTCCGCGCAGCAAGTCGGCCGGCCCATCTTCTTCGCGATGGTTATCATCATCCTGGCGTTCCTGCCGGTGTTCGCGCTGTCGGGGCAGGAGGGCAAGCTGTTCCACCCGCTCGCCTTCACGAAGACCTTCGCGATGATTGGTTCGACGCTGCTCGCCGTGACCATCGTGCCGGTGCTGTGCTCGTTCCTCGTGCGCGGGCCGTTCCACTCCGAGGACCGCAACTGGGTCATGCGCGTGCTGCTTGCCATTTACGACCCCATCCTCGACCTCGCGCTTCGCTGGCGGAAGACCGTGATGGCTGGCGCGGCGGTGTTGCTGGCGTTCGCGTTGGCTCTTGCGTTCGGAATGCCCAAGCCCGTGATGTTCGCGCTTGCAAAGGTGACCATGCCGAACGCAGCGGCTCTTCCCCCTCACCCTAGGCCTCTCCCTCCGGGAGAGGGAACAGCGCAAGCTGCCTCGTCGAACTCACCAAGCGCGTCGGCATCAGCCCGCGACGGTGGAAGTTCCTCCATCTCCCAGCGGGAGAGGGCCGGGGTGAGGGAGAA